>NZ_JBFAPE010000028.1:0-73393 GCF_040675615.1 Streptomyces sp. NPDC049585
GCTGCACTGGTACAACTACCACCGACCCCACACCGGCATCGGCGGCCACACACCCGCCAGCCGCGGAACCAACCTCGCCGAACAACACACCTAGGTGCCCGCCGGCAGGGGCCGGGCGCGGCCGGCCAGGTACCAGCCGGCCGTCGCCGCGCACCACAGCAGGGCGCCGGCCGCCACGAAGGAGGCGCCGGGGGCGGCGTCGACGGCGAAGGGCAGCAGCAGCATTCCGGCCACGGACGCCGCGTGGGCAGCCATCTGGTCGACCGTCAGCAGCCGCAGCCGGGCGGGGGGCGCGAAGCGCGCCAGGTGGGCGCGGAAGGTGACGGTGCACACGGGGAAGAGCAGCCCGGTGACGATGCACAGGGCGATGACGGCGGCCATGCGGTCGGCGACGCCGAGCCCGGCGAGGGCGAGGCCGGAGACGGCCCAGGCGAAGCAGTAGGTGCCGAGCCAGTTCTGTTCGTCGGGCGGGCGGGTGGTCAGGGTGTTGCCGGTCAGGAGGTTGCCGGCGAGTCCGCCGGCCGCGGTGGCGGCGAGGGCGAGGCCGTAGCCGGCGGCGCCCTGGCCGAAGCGGGCGACGAGCAGCGGGGGCAGTCCGACGGTGGAGACGGCGGAGGCGAACAGGGCCACGGCGTGGACGGCGATGGCGGTGGCGGTGCGGCGCTGTTCGCGCAGCAGGCGCCGGGCCCGGACGGCGGGCAGGGGGCCGCGGGCGGCCGCGGCGCTCTTCCTGCGGGCCGTGCGCCGGCCCAGCCAGGCGAGCGCGGCGGCCGAGACGGCGAAGGTGAGGCCGTCGATGGCGAACAGCTGCACCTCGGAGACGAGCAGCAGCAGCGCCCCGGCGCTGCCCTGCCCCACCACGCCGGCCACCCGGGAGGTGAGGTCGAACAGGCAGCTGGCCTGGGCCACCTCGTCGGGGGTGACGAGCTGCGGTACGAGGGTGCCGAGGTTGGGGTCGAAGAGGGCGCCGAGGGTGCCGAGCAGCAGGACGAGGCCGAGGGTGAGGGCGAAGCCGAAGGAGTCGGGGGACCACAGCACGGGCAGGGCGAGGGCAACGGCGGCGCGGGCGGTGTCCAGCCAGGCCAGCGAGCGCCAGCGGGAGAACCGTCCGACGACCGTGCCGGCCCCGCCCAGGGCGATGTAGGGCAACGACTCGACGGCGGCGACCAGCCCCATCCGCGACGACGATCCCGTGGCCTCGTAGACCACCCACATCGCGGCGAGGGCGTAGAGCCGGTCGCCCAGCACGGAGAGGGTCATCGACAGCCACAGCACGCGGACGGAGCGGGAGCGCAGCAGACGCACATGCCTCACGGCGCTTACCTCCGGCAATTCCGGTCCGGGGCGGCACACCCTAGGGCGCGGGCGAGCGGGCATTACCGGCCTTCCGTCGCAGACCGGGGCGGGGTGCGGGCGTTCACCACCCGCAGGTGTGGCGGTGTTCGCACGGCGTCTCACGACGCGGACCGACGCGGGGCGGCATGGGGTGGGTACCGGGGCGGCGACGGGGGGCGTACGCGGTTCGGTCAGCGCCACTGGTCCATCCGGGGACGCGCCGCGCGCGACGATGGGGTGTGACGACATAGAGTGACGGCACAATTGCTCCGCGTATCTGCGGGACGCGAGGGATCGGCGGCCGCCGGCCTTCCTTGGTCCTGCTGAGATCAATCAGGAGGTTCCCAGTGGCGAAGGCGAAGTTCGAGCGGACGAAGCCCCACGTCAACATCGGCACCATCGGACACATCGACCACGGCAAGACGACCCTGACCGCGGCGATCACCAAGGTGCTGCACGACGCCTATCCGGAGCTGAACGAGGTGTCGGCCTTCGAGAACATCGACAAGGCCCCGGAGGAGCGGCAACGCGGCATCACCATCTCCATCGCCCACGTCGAGTACCAGACGGAGGCTCGGCACTACGCCCACGTCGACTGCCCCGGTCACGCGGACTACATCAAGAACATGATCACCGGTGCCGCCCAGATGGACGGCGCCATCCTCGTCGTGGCCGCGACCGACGGTCCGATGCCGCAGACCAAGGAGCACGTACTGCTCGCCCGCCAGGTCGGCGTTCCCTACATCGTGGTGGCGCTCAACAAGGCCGACATGGTGGACGACGAGGAGATCCTGGAGCTCGTCGAGCTGGAGGTCCGCGAGCTGCTCAGCGAGTACGAGTTCCCGGGCGACGAGGCCCCGGTGGTCAAGGTCTCGGCCCTGAAGGCCCTGGAGGGCGACCCGGAGTGGAGCAAGTCGGTCCTCGACCTGATGAAGGCCGTGGACGAGGCCATCCCGCAGCCGGAGCGCGAGGTCGACAAGCCGTTCCTGATGCCGATCGAGGACGTCTTCACCATCACCGGCCGCGGCACCGTCGTCACCGGCCGCATCGAGCGCGGCATCCTGCGCGTCAACGAGACCGTGGACATCATCGGCATCCACCCGGAGAAGACGACCACGACCGTCACCGGTATCGAGATGTTCCGCAAGCTGCTCGACGAGGGCCAGGCCGGTGAGAACGTCGGTCTGCTGCTGCGCGGCATCAAGCGCGAGGACGTCGAGCGCGGCCAGTGCATCATCAAGCCGGGGTCGGTCACCCCGCACACCGAGTTCGAGGCGACGGCGTACATCCTGTCGAAGGACGAGGGCGGCCGGCACACACCCTTCTTCAACAACTACCGTCCGCAGTTCTACTTCCGCACCACGGACGTGACCGGCGTCGTGACCCTGCCCGAGGACAAGGAAATGGTCATGCCGGGCGACAACACCGCGATGTCGGTGGCGCTGATCCAGCCGATCGCCATGGAGGAGGGCCTGAAGTTCGCCATTCGCGAGGGCGGCCGCACGGTCGGCGCCGGCCAGGTCACGAAGATCACGAAGTAGGAAGGGCGGGAACGGGGGCCGGCTGCAGGCCAGAGGACCCTGGAGCCGAGCCGGACCGCCCCGTTCCCAGTCGACACGCTAGCGCCCGGGCGGCGGCACCCCCCGCAGGCCGGTCGGCGTGGCGACGCAAAAACCCGCCGCGGCCGCCGACCGGCCCACAGGCGGGCCCGGGCTCACGGGGAAGTGCAGCTGAGCGAGGGGGCCTTGGCGGCCGGCCCGCTGACGCTGAAGCCGAAGGTGACCGACCGCCGCGCCGGCACGGTGGCGTTGTGGGAGACGTTGCGTACGACCACCTGCTGCCCGGAGACGCTGAGGGTGCCGTTCCACAGCCGGGTGACCCGCTGTCCGGGGGCGAGCGTCCACTCCACCGTCCAGCCGCCGATCTCCCGCGCCCCGGCCCGTACGGTGACCTCCGCCTCGAACCCGCCGTTCCAGGAGTCCGTGACCCGGTACGCCGCCGTGCAGGCGCCCTGCCGCTCGAGGACCGTGTCCGCGAACCCCGTGACCGCCCCGGCGACGTCCCCCACCACGCCCGGTCCGGGCGGCCTGGGCGCGGCACTCGCGGGAAGGGCCGGAGCCGCGGCGGCGACGACGGTCAGAACGGTGGCGGCCCACCGGGAGCCGAGGATCGTCATGGGGCCCAGGCTTACCGGACGGGCCTCTTCCGCTATCCCGCCGCCTCGGATCGAAACCACCCGGAAGCGTGGCCGCACCCCGCCCCCAACGACGGAGCGCCCCGCCCGGCAACAGCCGGACGAGGCGCTCGACCGCAGGTCAGGGGCGGTGCCCCCACCTGCATCGGGTAGGCCGTGTGGGACTCGAACCCACAACCAATGGATTAAAAGTCCACTGCTCTGCCAATTGAGCTAACGGCCCGCACCCCGCAGCATAGCCCGGCCTGCCCGCGAAGCCCGAGTCGTTATCGCCGAGGACTTGGCAGGAGCGGCGCCGGGGCGGGCGCGGAGCGGGCGAGGGCCCGTACGACACGGTGTGTCGTACGGGCCCTCGAAAGCTGTCGCCGGGTCAGCCGTTGCGCTTCCAGCGGGGCTTGTCGGCGCGGCGGTCGAACGACGAGCCACCGCGGTGGTCGTCACGACGGCCGTACGGGCGGTCGCCGCCACCGGAGCGGAAGCCGCCGGAGGGGCGGTCGTCGCGGCGGTCGCGGTTGAACGGACGGTCGCCGCCACCGGAGCGGTAGCCGCCGGACGGGCGGTCGCCGCCACCGGAGCGGAAGCCACCGGAGGGGCGGTCGTCGCGGCGGAAGCCGCCGGAGGGACGGTCGTCACGACGCTCGTCGCGGCGGAAACCACCGGACGGGCGGTCGTCACGACGGAAACCACCACGGTCGTCACGACGCTCGTCACGACGGAAACCACCGGACGGGCGGTCGTCACGACGGTCGTCGCGACGGAAACCGTCACGGTCGTCGCGGCGGAAGCCGCCGGAGGGACGGTCGTCACGACGCTCGTCGCGGCGGAAACCACCGGAGGGGCGGTCGTCGCGGCGGAAACCACCACGGTCGTCACGACGCTCGTCGCGGCGGAAGCCGCCACGGTCGCCACGGTCGTCACGGCGGTCGTCGCGACGGAAGCCACCACGGTCCTCGCGGCGGTCGTCACGGTCGTCGCGGCGGAAACCGCCGCTGCGGCGCTCGAAGTTGCCGCGCTCGTCACGGCGCTCGTCGGCCGGGGCGGACTGCTGCGCCGGGACGGCGGCGGCCTGCTCGGCCTCCGCACGGGCGGTCTCGGCCTCGGCCTCCGCGGCGGCGGCCGCCACCGCGGCCTCCGGGTCCTCGCCGCGCTCGCGGGCGGCACGGGCCAGCAGGCGGTCGGCCTCCTCGCGCAGCTCGGTGGCGCGGCGCTGGGCGCGCTCCAGCTGACGGGTCAGGTCCGCCAGGTCGCGCTCGGCCTGCTTGGCGGCGTTGGCCGCCGAGTCGGCCTGGACCTCGGTGAGCGAACGGGCGCCGGTGATCTTGGCGACATCCTCGTCGAAGGCGCCGGAGCCGGCGACGATGTGGCGCGAGGCGTCCACGCCCGCGTCCTCCATCAGGCGGAAGATCTGCCGGCGCTGGTGCGGCAGGGCCAGGGAGACGACCGTGCCGGACTGGCCGGCGCGGGCCGTACGGCCGGAGCGGTGCAGGTAGTCCTTGTGGTCACCGGCGGGGTCGACGTTCAGGACCAGGTCGATGCCGTCGACGTGGATACCGCGGGCGGCGACGTCGGTGGCGACCAGGACGTTCACGCGGCCGCCCTTGAAGTCCTCCAGGACGCGGGTACGGGCGCCCTGGGTCATGCCGCCGTGCAGCGCGTCCGCGCGGACACCGGCGTCGAGCAGCTGCTCGGCGACGCGGTCGGCGCCCATCTGGGTGCGGACGAAGATGATCGTGCGGCCCTTGCGGGCGGCGATGGCGGCCGTGACCGGCGCCTTGTCCTTCGGCTTCACGACGAGGACGTGGTGGGTCATGGTCGTCACGGCACCGGCGGAGGGGTCGACCTCGTGCGTGACCGGGGCCACCAGGTAGCGCTTGACCAGCGTGTCGATCTCGTTCTCCAGCGTCGCGGAGAACAGCAGGCGCTGGCCGCCGGTCGGCACCTGGTCGAGGATCTCGGTGACCTCGGGCAGGAAGCCCATGTCGGCCATCTGGTCGGCCTCGTCGAGGACCGCGACCTGGACCTTGTCGAGGGAGGCGGCACCGCGGTCGATGATGTCGCGCAGGCGGCCCGGGGTGGCGACGAGGATGTCGACACCGCGCTCCAGGGCGTAGATCTGGTTGCCCATGGACGTACCGCCGCAGACGACCTTCATCTTCAGGCCGAGCACGTCGCCGTACGGCTGCAGGGCGTCGGCGACCTGCATCGCCAGCTCACGGGTCGGGGTGAGGATCAGGCCGCGCGGGCGCTTCTTCTCGGTGTGGCCGCCCGCCAGGATCGACAGCAGGGGCAGACCGAAGGAGAGGGTCTTGCCCGAGCCGGTGCGGCCGCGGCCCAGGATGTCCTTGCCGGCCAGGGCGTCCGGGATGGTCGCGGCCTGGATCGGGAAGGGGACGGTCACGCCGTTCTGGGCGAGCTTGCGGACGACGGCGTCGTCCAGGCCCAGGTCGGCGAAGGTGACCTGCGGCTCCGCGGGGACCTCGGCGGTCGGGGCGGTCTCGGCCACGGTCGCCTCGAGGGCCTCGACGATCTTCTCGTCGGCCTCGGGCATGACGGTCTGGTCAGGGGAAATGGACATGCGAAATGCGAAACCTTCCGGAGTTTCGGCACGCGCCCAAGCTCCGTGTCGGCTTCACAAATGACCGCCTCGATGCGGTCAGCCACGGCAAGGTAAGGAACGCGCCACACGGCGCGCTTCTGTCTGGCGCCGGGCAAATGGGATCAAACGATCTACCACCATACGCACCCATCGCCCTGCAGCGCAAGCCGCCTGCACATGGCCTGGGACACACTCCCCCATCCCGCCCCGCGTCTCACGACGGACCCGCCTGCGGCGACGACGGGGGCTGCGTCGGCGGCTGCGACGGCTGCGTGGGTGCCGGCGGCGTCGGCGGGGCCTGCGTGGGCGGCTGCGACGGCGCCGGCGGCCTGCCCGGCGCCGACGACGGGCCCGCACCGTGCCCGGCCGGCGGCTTCGACGGCGCTCCCGGCTTCTCCGGCCGGCCCGCCGGCGGGGACACGCCCGGAGCCGCCGACGGCGATGCGGAAGCCGACGCCTCCGGATGCGCCCCCTTCGCCGACGGACTGCCGCTCGCCCCGCCCTTCACCGACTTGCCGTCCACCCGGCCGCCCGGACGGCTCCCCGGAATACGGATGCCGCCCTCCGTCCGCTGACCGTCCCCCTGCCGGTCGTCCGCACCCTTGGGCACCGGACGCCCCGGGTCGCTCACGCTCATGCACCCGCCCAGAGCCAGGGACGCGACCGCCACCGCGGCGATACGGGTGGCCGTCGCGCGAGTGAACGCTGCGGCGTGCGCTGACATTGCGCGCATGGACAGGACCGCCTTCGGGTACGGGGGACAGGCGCCCTGCCCAACTGGCCCCGCCCCGCGCAGGACACGGCCGTCAGCCGTAGCCCAGGGCGTGCAGGCGGGCGTCGTCGATCCCGAAGTGGTGTGCCACCTCGTGGACGACCGTCACCTCCACCTCGGCGACCACCTCCTCCCGCGTGGCGCACATGCGCAGCGTCGGACCGCGGAAGATCGTGATGCGGTCCGGCAGCACGCCGGCGTACCACTCGCCGCGCTCGGTCAGCGGCGTCCCCTCGTAGAGCCCGAGCAGCTCCGGATCGTCGGCCGGCGGCTCGTCCTCGACGAAGACGGCGACGTTGTCCATCAGCCGCGTCAGCTCGGGCGGGATCCGGTCCAGGCCCTCGGCGACCAGTTCCTCGAACTCCTCGCGCGTCATCTCCAGCACCCGGCCATTGTCCGGCAACGAGGCCCGCGGGGACCCTGCGGCGAGGCCCTCGGCAAACCGTTTTGGCGATACCTCCTCCCATCCCATATGCTTCTCACGTCCCCGAGGCGCTGCGAAGCGCCCAGGTGGGCCATTCAGCCCTCATCGTCTAGTGGCCCAGGACGCCGCCCTTTCAAGGCGGTAGCACGGGTTCGAATCCCGTTGGGGGCACGCTGTAACGTGTGCGAGACTTGTTCTCGCACATGAGCAAGGTCCTGTGGAGCAGTTTGGAGTGCTCGCCACCCTGTCAAGGTGGAGGCCGCGGGTTCAAATCCCGTCAGGACCGCTTACGATTGCTTGTAGCGAGTGATCGTATGGCTGGGTAGCTCAGTTGGTACGAGCGTCCGCCTGAAAAGCGGAAGGTCGCCGGTTCGACCCCGGCCCCAGCCACATCGAGGCCCCCATCTCCGATGGGGGCCTCAGTGCATTTGCGGGACACCGTGCCGGTTGCCCGGGGCCCGGGGGGCTGCCCGGAGGATCTTCGTCGCGGCACCACGGCGCCCGTAGGGACTCGGGGAACTGCGCGACAAGCCACGACGCACCCGCAGACGAAGCGCCGCGTTCGACTGCGTGCCGCCCGTGGCCGATCGCGCAGTTCCCCGCGCCCCTACGGGGCGCCCTCGTCGCTCTTCCCGCAGCCGCACCCGCCACACCGCCGGATAAATGGGTTCGCCGCTTCGTGGCGGCTGGTGCGATCCTGGGGGGCGTATGTCTACGCAGCCTGCCCCCACCGTCACCTTTGCCGATCTCGCCGGCCGTCTGTCCGAGCTGATGCTGCGCGACGCGCAGCGGCTGGGGCGACGGTTGGAGGGGGCTCGGCGTATTCGCAAGCCCGAGGCCCGTGCGGCCGTGCTGGCCGAGATCGCGGGGGAGGTCGACGCTGCCGAGCTGCGGGTGGCGGCCCGGCGGGCGGCCGTGCCGGAGATCTCGTATCCGGAGCAGCTGCCGGTCAGCCAGAAGAAGGACGCGATCCTGGAGGCGATACGCGACCACCAGGTCGTGATCGTCGCAGGTGAGACGGGTTCCGGTAAGACGACGCAGATTCCGAAGATCTGTCTGGAGCTCGGCCGTGGCGTGCGGGGCCTGATCGGGCACACGCAGCCGCGGCGGATCGCCGCCCGTACGGTGGCGGAGCGGGTCGCGGAGGAGCTGCGGACGCCGCTGGGCGAGGCGGTCGGCTGGAAGGTGCGGTTCACCGATCAGGTCGGTGGCGACACGCTGGTCAAGCTGATGACGGACGGCATTCTGCTCGCCGAGATCCAGACGGACCGCGAGCTGCGCCAGTACGACACGATCATCATCGACGAGGCGCACGAGCGCAGCCTCAACATCGACTTCCTGCTCGGATACCTCGCGCAGCTGCTCCCCCGTCGCCCCGACCTCAAGGTCGTGATCACCTCGGCGACCATCGATCCGGAGCGCTTCTCCCGCCACTTCGGCGATGCGCCGATCGTGGAGGTCAGCGGCCGTACGTATCCGGTGGAGGTGCGCTACCGCCCGCTGCTGGAGGAGGAGTCCTCGGACGCGGACCGTGACCAGATCACGGCGATCTGCGACGCGGTCGACGAGCTGCAGCAGGAGGGCCCGGGCGACATCCTCGTCTTCCTCTCCGGTGAGCGGGAGATCCGGGACACCGCGGATGCGCTGGAGAAGCGCAAGTACAAGTTCACGGAGGTGCTGCCGCTGTACGCACGGCTGTCGCACGCCGAGCAGCACCGTGTCTTCCAGCGCCACACCGGTCGCCGCATCGTGCTGGCGACGAACGTCGCGGAGACGTCCCTGACGGTCCCGGGCATCAAGTACGTCATCGACCCGGGTTTCGCGCGCATCTCGCGCTACAGCCACCGCACGAAGGTGCAGCGTCTGCCGATCGAGCCGGTCTCGCAGGCCAGTGCGAACCAGCGCAAGGGCCGGTGCGGCCGTACGAGCGACGGCATCTGCATCCGGCTGTATGCGGAGGACGACTTCCTCTCGCGGCCGGAGTTCACGGACGCGGAGATCCTGCGGACGAACCTCGCCTCGGTCATCCTGCAGATGACGGCCGCCGGTCTGGGCGACATCGAGAAGTTCCCGTTCATCGATCCGCCGGACCGCCGCAACATCAAGGACGGCGTGGATCTGTTGCAGGAGCTGGGGGCGATCGACCCGCAGCAGAAGGATCCGAAGAAGCGGCTGACGCCGCTGGGCCGCAAGCTCTCGCAGCTGCCGGTGGACCCGCGGCTGGCCCGCATGGTGCTGGAGGCGGACCGCAACGGCTGTGCCCGCGAGGTCATGGTCATCGCCTCCGCGCTGTCGATCCAGGATCCGCGGGAGCGGCCGGCGGACAAGCAGCAGCAGGCCGATCAGCAGCACGCCCGGTTCAAGGACGAGACGAGCGACTTCCTCGCCTTCCTGAACCTGTGGCGTTATGTGCGCGAGCAGCAGAAGACGCTGTCGTCCTCGGCCTTCCGCCGCATGTGCAAGTCGGAGTTCCTGAACTACCTGCGCATACGTGAGTGGCAGGACATCTACTACCAGCTGCGTTCGGTCGCGAAGACGATGGGCGTCCACCTGGCCGAGGAGGACGCGGCGCCGGAGCGGGTGCACCAGTCGCTGCTGGCGGGTCTGCTGTCGCACATCGGCCTGAAGGATCCCGAGAAGAACAACGAGTACGTCGGCGCCCGCAACGCCAAGTTCGCCGTCTTCCCCGGTTCGGCGCTGTTCAAGAAGCCGCCGCGCTGGGTGATGTCGGCGGAGCTGGTGGAGACCTCGCGGCTGTGGGCCCGGGTCAATGCCCGTATCGATCCGGAGTGGATCGAGCCGCTGGCCCAGCACCTGGTGAAGCGCACCTACAGCGAGCCGCACTGGGAGCAGAAGCAGGCGGCGGTGATGGCGTACGAGCGGGTGACGCTCTACGGCGTGCCGATCGTGGCGCAGCGCAAGGTGAACTACGGGCGGATCGACCCGGAGACGAGCCGGGAGCTGTTCATCCGCAATGCGCTGGTGGAGGGCGACTGGCGCACGCACCACCAGTTCTTCCACGACAACCGCAAGCTGCTCGACGAGGTCGAGGAGCTGGAGCACCGGGCGCGCCGGCGCGACATCCTGGTGGACGACGAGACGCTGTTCGACTTCTACGACCAGCGGCTGCCGGAGCACGTGGTCTCGGGTGCGCACTTCGACTCGTGGTGGAAGCACAAGCGCCGCGAGGAGCCGGAGCTGCTCAATTTCGAGCAGTCCATGCTCATCAACGAGAAGGCCGGGGCGGTCACCAAGGAGGACTATCCGGACTCCTGGCGGCAGGGCCGGCTGAAGTTCAAGGTGACGTACCAGTTCGAGCCGGGGGCGGACGCGGACGGCGTGACGGTGCACGTGCCGCTGCAGGTGCTCAACCAGGTATCGGCCGAGGGCTTCGACTGGCAGATCCCTGGTCTGCGCGAGGACCTGGTGACGGAGCTGATCCGCTCGCTGCCCAAGCCGATCCGCCGCAACTGCGTGCCGGCGCCGAACTTCGCCCAGCGCTTCCTGGAGACGGCGGTGCCGTTGCAGGAGCCGCTGCCGGTGGCGCTGGCGCATGCGCTGCACCGGATGACCGGGGTGCGCATGGAAGCGGGCGACTTCGATATAGCCAAGGTCCCGGACCACCTGAAGATCACCTTCCGGGTGGTGGACGAGCGGCGCCGCAAGATCGCCGAGGACAAGGACCTGGAGGCCCTGCGGCTGCGGCTGAAGCCGAAGACGCAGGCGGCGATCTCCAAGGCGTTCGACGCGGCCCTGGACCGGGCGGCCGGCGCCACGGGGTCCGGCGGCGAGGCGGCCGGCCGGCTGGAGCAGCGCTCGGGCCTGACCCGCTGGACGGTCGGCACGCTGCCGCGCACGTTCGAGACGCGCCGCGCGGGCCAGCCGGTCAAGGCCTACCCGGCGCTGGTGGACGAGGGCGCCACGGTGGCGGTGCGGCTCTTCGACACGGAGGAGGAGCAGCGGGAGGCGATGTGGCGCGGCGTGCGCCGGCTGATCCTGCTGAACCTGCCGTCCAACCCGGCCAAGTTCGCGCAGGACAAGCTGGGCAACCAGCAGAAGCTGGCGCTCTCGCGCAATCCGCACGGCTCGATCCAGGCGCTCTTCGACGACTGCGTGGCCGGTGCGGCCGACAAGCTGATGGCGGCGCACGGCGGCCCGGCGTGGGACGAGGAGTCCTTCCGCAAGCTCTTCGACGCGGTGCGCGCGGACATCGTGGACGCGACGCTGGATGCGATCCGCAAGGTGCAGGAGGTGCTGGCCGCCTGGCAGGCGTGCGAGCGCCGGCTCAAGGCGACGACGAGCCCGGCGCTGCTGACGTCGCTGACGGACGTCAAGGAGCAGCTCGCGGCGCTGATCAAGCCGGGCTTCGTGACGGAGCACGGCGTACGCCGCCTGCCGGACCTGCTGCGCTACCTGGTGGCGGTGGACCGCCGCCTGACGCAGCTGCCGACGGGCGCGGAGCGGGACCGGGCGCGGATGGCGAAGGTCCACGAGATGCAGGACGAGTACGCCTGGCTGCTGGAGCAGTTCCCCAAGGGACGGCCGGTGCCGCAGGAGGCCCGGGAGATCCGCTGGATGATCGAGGAGCTGCGGGTGAGCTACTTCGCGCACGCGCTGGGCACGGCGTACCCGGTGTCGGACAAGCGGATCGTGAAGGCGGTCGACAAGCTGGCGCCGTGAGGCGGTGGTGAGGCGTGTGCTCCACGCCTCACCGAGCGGGTTCGACCGCACGGCCTGACCTGCTGTAGAGTCTTGTTTCGCAGCCCCCGGAAGGGGAACGCAAGCAAGGTCCTGTGGAGCAGTTTGGAGTGCTCGCCACCCTGTCAAGGTGGAGGCCGCGGGTTCAAATCCCGTCAGGACCGCATCGAAGTGAGGCCCGCACCACGCAAGTGGGAGCGGGCCTCACTGCTGTCCGGAGCGACCACCGTCCGAGGCCGCGCCCGCGGCGGAGCCGCCATCGGACACAGCAAATCCCGTCAGGACCGCATCCACGTAATGCCCGCACCACGCAAGTGGAAGCGGGCCTTGCTGTTGTGCACCCACGTAAGGCCCGCGCCATTCATGGTGCGGGCCTCGTCGTCGTTTCCGGCCGGATCCCGGCCGGATCGGCGCACCGTCCCACCGGGCCTCGTTGTCGACCTTGACTGCGACACGTGCCAGGGGTACCCCAGTCAGAGGGAGGTGCTGCGCCCCATGACGACGACCACCCGGACCGAGCGTGCCCGGCACGAGACGCGGGCGCTGTTGCGTGCCCACCTGTCCGCCGCGGCCGGCTACCGGCATCTGACCCGGCACTGCCCGGTCTGCCACCGACTGCTGCAGCTGGCCCAAGAGGGGGTGGGAGAGCCGGCGGGGCCGCCGGGCGCGGGTGTCACCCTCAGTGGTGAGGGCAGCAACTCCTTTACCGCAGCGCCATGATGGGTGACAAGGCGACCGCGATGTGACGGGTGTCACCGAAAGAGTTTCGGTGAAGGGGGAACTCACACCCTCTTCACCCCTGCTCAATTTAATATGTGCAATTGCACCCACCCCGGCGCCTGCCTCCTGTGGCCGCCCCGGGGCGGGTGCCCGCCGGCACCGTCCCGCACCGTTTGGGCATCCCGCGCGCACGCGGGCATAAAAAGATCGCGCTGGACCCGGCGGAGTCCAGCGCGATCGACGACGCACCCAAGTCGGTGGGCTGGGAACCTGTTGGGGCAGGCGTCCCGTCGTTCACTGCTTGGTGGAGCTGTGCTGGGCGACAGCCGGGTTGGGGGCCCCGGAAATCACCCGGTCATTCAGTTGTTCAGGCCTCGCTGCGCTGCTGCGGAATACCCGCCAGCAGGGCACGGACCTCGGCTTCGCGGTAGCGCCGGTGTCCTCCGAGCGTGCGGATGGACGTGAGCTTGCCAGCCTTGGCCCAGCGGGTGACCGTCTTCGGGTCCACGCGGAACATCGTGGCAACCTCAGCCGGGGTCAGCAGCGGCTCGGCATCAGGGGTGCGAGCGGTCATGAGCGGCCTCCTCGGGAGAACCGAACCATCACGTCGGTTCTTTCCTCTAAATTCTGCACCTTGACCCGCGTTGCCCGAAATGGCGGACGCGGGCCGAGTCGGTTATAGGACGAACGGCTTGTCCTCGGCACTACAACTACACCATCTGTCCAGCCACGTCGGCCAAACCGATGGAATTGCCCTCTCAGGTGTTCAACCTCGACGGAACCCGATGGACCATGCCATAGCGGACAGTCACGCCACAGTGACGATCAGTCACAGCGGGATCAATCAGATCAGGGGTCACCAGATCCGCCAAGGAGTGCAATACCGATCTATCCGCCCTCAGTTAGGCGGAAGGAGCCCTTCCGAGGCTCCTTGTCCTATTTTGCCATGAGGATGGGCGATCGGCGCAAGACCTTCCGTAAGTGCGGTAGGTCACGCTTGCCGCAATGGCCCGGATCGGGACCTAGGTCCCGGACCGCGCCAGCCCCGGCCCCACGACGGACGGTCAGTTGGCGAACTGGCGGTTGCGGACCGCGCTCCAACGCTCCGTCAGCCGCTCGTACGCCGCACCGGCCCGCGCCCCGTCACCCGCCCGCAGCGCCGCCAGTCCCTCCGCCGTGTCGGCCGCGGAATGGTCCTCGGCCAGTCGTGCTTCCGGAACCATATGCACAAGTCCGCCGTAGTCCAGCTCCACCAGGGACCGCGGATGGAACTCTTCCAGCCATCGCCCCACCTCCACCAGCCCCTCGATCAGCGGTCCCTCCTCGATCGTGTCCCGCAGGGTGCGCAGGCCCCGGGCCACCCGGCGGCGCGCCTGGACCATGGGCGTGCGGTAGCGCATCCGTACGTCCCGGCCGCCCTCGCCGCTGTCGTAGTCGCGCTCGTCGTCGGAGAAGAGCACGAACCAGCGCAGCGGCACCTGCCAGGTGGCGGTCCTGATCCAGGGCCGGGCGTCGGGATTGCGCTCGAGCCAGCGCTCGTAGTCGGCGACGGCCTGGCGGCGCACCACCGGCGGCAGCACCGCGTCCAGGACGGGCGCCGGCAGGCTGTCGGCCAGGTGCTGCAGGGCCAGCCAGCCGCGCAGCCGGGTCCGCCAGGGGCACACGCACAGCACGCCGTCGACCACGGCCACGAAGGCGTCGGCGCTCTCGTGCACGGGCACGGGCACGGGCGGGGTGGGCAGCAGGTCGGCGAGCGAGCGGCGCAACTCCTCCTGGGCGCCGGGCAGCTCCCCGCGCCGGGCGTAGCGCAGCCAGTGGCTGCGCTCGGGCTCGGGGAAGGCCCCCAGCGGCTCGTAGACCCGCAGGTACGCCGCGTACGGGACGGTCACCGACGACGCCACGCCCACGCTCGCTCCCTCAAGCCGTAGGACCCCCTGCGGGCGGCCCGCCGGGCCGCTGCCCGCGGCGTCGCCCCGCGCTCTCGTCCAGATCGTCCCACGGCGTCGCAGCACGGGAGGGTGATCCTCGGCACGCGGCCCTTCCCGGGGCCCGCCAGGCCCTACCCTCGTGCCAACCGGCCCTCCGCCACCCCGGGAGGGCGACCTCCGCGACATATGGAGTCACCACCGTGACTGACGTACGTCCCACCACCGAAGCCACCGGCGGCGTGCTGCAGACCCTGTTCCGATCGGAGCAGGGCGGCCACGAGCAGGTCGTGCTGTGCCAGGACCGCGCGAGCGGCCTGAAGGCCGTGATCGCCGTGCACTCCACCGCCCTGGGCCCGGCCCTCGGCGGTACGCGCTTCTACCCGTACGCCTCCGAGGACGAGGCGGTGCAGGACGCGCTGAACCTTTCGCGCGGCATGTCGTACAAGAACGCCCTGGCCGGGCTCGATCACGGCGGCGGAAAGGCCGTGATCATAGGTGACCCCGACCTGATCAAGACCGAGCAGCTGCTGCTCGCGTACGGCCGCTTCGTGGCCTCCCTGGGCGGCCGCTATGTCACCGCGTGCGACGTCGGCACGTACGTGCAGGACATGGACGTGGTCGCCCGGACGAACCGCTGGACCACCGGCCGCTCCCCCGAGCAGGGCGGCGCCGGCGACTCCTCGGTGCTCACCGCCTTCGGCGTCTTCCAGGGCATGCGGGCGGCCGCGCAGACCCAGTGGGGCGCCCCGACGCTGGCCGGCCGCCGGGTCGGCGTGGCGGGCGTGGGCAAGGTGGGCCACCACCTCGTGGAGCACCTGGTCGAGGACGGCGCCGAGGTCGTGATCACGGACGTGCGGGCCGAGGCCGTCGAGCGGATCATGGCCCGGCACCCGAAGGTCACCGCGGTGACCGACGCGGACGTGCTGGTCCGTACCCCGCTGGACGTGTACGCCCCCTGCGCCCTGGGCGGCGCGCTCAACGACGACTCGGTGGCCGCGCTGACCGCCACGGTCGTCTGCGGGGCGGCGAACAACCAGCTGGCCCACCCCGGGGTCGAGAAGGACCTGGCCGACCGGGGCGTGCTCTACGCGCCCGACTACGTCGTGAACGCCGGCGGCGTCATTCAGGTTGCGGACGAGCTCCACGGTTTCGACTTCGAGCGGGCGAAGGCCAAGGCGGCCAAGATTTTCGACACGACTTTGGCCATTTTCGATCGGGCGAAGGCGGACGGCATTCCGCCGGCCGTCGCGGCCGACCGGCTCGCCGAGCAGCGCATGGCGGAGGGGAAAACTGCCCGGGTGACGGCGGAGCAGTGACCGAAACGTTCGGCCTCGGTGCCGCCTTCACTCGTTCGGGTGAGGCCGCTTGGCCGAGTGCCTGAACGAAGGCCGTACACCGGTCCCCACAGTGGGCCGCCGGGCGGTGGTGAAAGGAGAGAAGTGTCACCACCTCTCGGCGGGTCGGCGTCCAGGACACGTTAAAATCGCACCTGACCAGCGAGTACAGAGCGGCTCGCGGGTTGTGCTGCGTGCCACGTCATGCGGGCGACGTACCGTATGGCCGCGGAAGCAGGTACCGTTGAAGCTCTACAGGCCGGACACCCTTGGACAGGGGTCCGCTCTGAACTCATGAACGTGAACGCGTGTCAAGACTCTGGGGCCGCTGAGCCCCGTCAATGAGGGGGTCGAGCCATGGGGCGCGGCCGGGCCAAGGCCAAGCAGACAAAGGTCGCCCGCCAGCTGAAGTACAACAGCGGCGGGACGGACCTGACACGTCTGGCCAGTGAGCTGGGCGCAACATCGCCGACGAAGCAGCCGCCGAACAGCGAGCCGCTCGACGACGAGCTGGACGACGACCCGTACGCTCAGTACGCGGCGCGTTACAACGACGATGAGGACGAGGACGAGCACACCGCGTCCGACTCGTCCGCATACCGTCGCCGCGCTTGACGCTCTGAAATTTCACCGACCCGGTCCGGGCTCCGCCCGGACCGGGTTCTGTGCTGTCCGCGGGTGCGCCGGTGCCCCCGTGCCGCCGCAGCGGCCCGGGAGGGCACCGGCGCCCGTTCACATCGCGTAGTCGCCCGTCAGGACGGCCGCCTCCGCGGCGTCGCCGCGCTCCGTGATCCGGCCGGCGACCCATGCCTCCAGCCCGCGGTCCGCGCACGTCGCCAGGGCGACGTCGACGGCCTCCGGGGGAACCACGGCCATCATGCCGACGCCCATGTTGAGCGTCTTCTCCAGCTCCGGGCGCTCGACCCCGCCCAGCTGCCCCACCAGGGGGAAGATCGGCCCGGGCGTCCACGTGGACCGGTCGACGACCGCGCGCAGGTGGTCGGGGATCACGCGGGCGAGGTTGTTGGCCAGCCCGCCGCCGGTGATGTGCGAGAAGGCGTGCACCTCGGTGGTGCGGGTGAGGGCCAGGCAGTCCAGGGAGTAGATCCGCGTGGGCTCCAGCAGCTCCTCGCCCAGCGTGCGGCCGAGCTCGGGCACCTCGCGGTCCAGCTCCCAGCCGGCCCGGTCGAAGAGCACGTGCCGCACCAGTGAGTACCCGTTCGAGTGAAGTCCCGACGAGGCCATCGCGATGACGACGTCACCCGGACGAATGCGCTCGGCGCCCAGCAGCCGGTCCGCCTCGACGACGCCCGTGCCCGCGCCGGCCACGTCGAACTCGTCGGCGCCCAGCAGCCCGGGGTGCTCGGCCGTCTCGCCGCCGACCAGCGCACAGCCGGCCAGGACGCAGCCCTCGGCGATGCCCTTGACGATCGAGGCGACCCGCTCCGGGTGGACCTTGCCCACGCAGATGTAGTCGGTCATGAACAGCGGCTCGGCGCCGCAGACGACCAGGTCGTCGACGACCATGCCCACGAGGTCGTGGCCGATGGTGTCGTAGACGCCCATGCGGCGGGCGATGTCGACCTTGGTGCCCACGCCGTCGGTGGCGGAGGCCAGCAGCGGGCGCTCGTAGCGCTTGAGGGCGCTGGCGTCGAAGAGGCCGGCGAAGCCGCCGAGGCCGCCGAGGGCCTCGGGGCGGGTGGCCTTCTTCACCCATTGCTTCATCAGCTCGACGGCGCGGTCGCCCGCCTCGATGTCGACGCCCGCACTCGCGTAGCTGGCGCCGCCGCCGGCACTGGTGGTCTCGGGAGACATGGTCCTCAAGATCTTTCGTGTCGTACGTCAGGGGGTGACGTCAGGGTGGGTGCGCGGGCGCTACGGGCGCCGGAGCGCGTCGGCGGCGTCGGGGCCGCCGGCGAGCTCGGTCTCCAGCAGGTGCTTGCCGAGCCGCTCGGGGTCGGGCAGCTCCATCGGGTACTCGCCGTCGAAGCAGGCGCGGCACAGGTTGGACTTGGGGATGGACGTCGCCTCGATCATCCCGTCGAGGGAGATGTAGGCGAGGGAGTCCGCGCCCAGCGAGCGGCCGATCTCCTCGACGCTCATGCCGTTGGCGATCAGCTCCGCCCGGGTGGCGAAGTCGATGCCGAAGAAGCAGGGCCACTTGATCGGCGGGGAGGAGATCCGTACATGGACCTCGGCCGCGCCGGCCTCGCGCAGCATCCGCACCAGGGCGCGCTGGGTGTTGCCGCGGACGATCGAGTCGTCGACGACCACCAGGCGCTTGCCGCGGATGACCTCCTTGAGGGGGTTGAGCTTGAGGCGGATGCCGAGCTGGCGGATGGTCTGGCTGGGCTGGATGAAGGTCCGGCCCACATAGCTGTTCTTGACCAGACCGGAGCCGTAGGGGATGCCGCTGGCCTCGGCGTAGCCCACGGCGGCCGGGGTGCCGGACTCCGGGGTCGCTATCACCAGGTCGGCGTCGGCCGGGGCCTCGGCGGCCAGCCGGCGCCCCATCTCCACGCGGGAGAGGTAGACGTTGCGGCCGGCGATGTCGGTGTCGGGGCGGGCGAGGTAGACGTACTCGAAGATGCAGCCCTTGGGGCGGGCCTCGGCGAAGCGGCTGGTCCGCACGCCGTTCTCGTCGATCGCGATCAGCTCGCCGGGCTCGACCTCGCGGACGAAGGAGGCGCCGACGATGTCGAGCGCCGCCGTCTCGGAGGCCACCACCCAGCCGCGCTCCAGGCGGCCGAGGACCAGCGGGCGGATGCCCTGCGGGTCACGGGCGGCATAGAGGGTGTGCTCGTCCATGAAGACGAGCGAGAAGGCGCCCCGGACGTCCGGGAGGACCTTCCGGGCGGCGTCCTCCACGGTCAGCGGCTTGCCGTCGTCGTCGGTCTGGCCCGCCAGGAGGGCGGTGACCAGGTCCGTGTCGTTGGTCGCCGCGACCTGGGTGGCCCGCCCCTTGTCCCGGGGCAGGGCGGCGACCATCTCCGCCAGTTCGGCGGTGTTGACCAGGTTGCCGTTGTGGCCGAGGGCGATGGAGCCGTTGGCCGTTGCGCGGAAGGTCGGCTGCGCGTTCTCCCACACCGATGCTCCGGTGGTGGAGTAGCGGGCGTGACCGACCGCGATGTGGCCCTGGAGAGAGCCGAGGGATGTTTCGTCGAAGACCTGGGAAACCAGTCCCATGTCCTTGAAAACGAGGATCTGCGAGCCGTTGCTCACTGCGATGCCCGCGGACTCCTGTCCGCGATGCTGCAGGGCGTACAGCCCGAAATAGGTGAGTTTGGCGACCTCTTCTCCCGGAGCCCAGACACCGAAGACGCCACAAGCGTCCTGGGGGCCCTTTTCGCCGGGAAGCAGGTCGTGGTTGAGTCGTCCGTCACCACGAGGCACACCTTGAGTCTATGGCAGGGACGAGGTTCATCCGAACCGGGGACGACTGGTTCTGCCTCACACCACGGACAGCCACTCGACGGGCACAGCGAATCACCTTTTCGCACGGCGCATTCGCCCGGTGCGCAGGGGAATTCGCTTTAACCGCTCAAGTGAATAGCGGCAGGTATGCGGAGATGTCCGCGCGCTCCCCGCTCGCGGTCACGGTGGTGGCGCGCAGGGCGTCCTGCCACCGGGCCCGGCCCGTGGCGAGGCGGATCCAGGTGACCGGATCGCTCTCCACGACGTTCGGCGGGGTGCCGCGGGTGTGCCGGGGGCCCTCGATGCACTGCACCACCGCGAACGGTGGGATGCGCAACTCCACGGAGCCGCCCGGTGCTTTGACCGCCAGCGCGTCCGCGAACAGGCGGGTGACGACCGCGAGGGCGTGCCGGTCGTGCCGCACGGCCGTACCGGTGGCCTCGGCGAGGTCGTCGGCGTGCACCACGGCCTCCACCAGGCGTGTGACGAGGACGTCGGCCACCGTCATGGGGCCGAGCGCCGTCGCCACCACGTCGGTGGGATCGGCCTGTTCGAGCACCGCCACCAGCTGCTCGGTGGCTCGATCCAGCCGTTCGGCGACCGCGGCGGGGCCGCCGCCGGTGAGGGCGGCGGCGGCCTCGCTCGTGCGCCGCGCCACGTCCGCGGCCTTCGCGCCGGCCCCGTCGAGGTACTCGACGAGGCCGGTACGCACGGCCTTTGCACCCGCGGACGGCCGCGGCTCGTCCAGCAGCCGGGGCAACCAGTCCAGCGCGTCGGCGAGGTGGACGATCAGTTCACCGACCGTCCACCGCCCCAGTCGCGTGGGCGCCGCCAGCAGCGCCTGCGCGTCCGGCTCCGCGCACACCACGGCCACCAGTTCCCGTACGGCGCGGACCTGGCCCTGCAGGGCGGTCCGCACCTTGGCGGGATCGTGGCTGCGGGTACGCGGCTTGCGCTGAGCGGAAGGCATGGCGCGAGCCTAATCGTTGGCCACGCTTCCGGTGGGCCCAACCGGGAGAACCGGCCGGGCCCGACCCGAACGCCTCACGGCGCCCGGCGTTACGCGAGCAACGCCGGGATGGTGGCCTCGTGCGCCGCGCGCAGTTCGGCCAGCGACAGCGTGAACTGGCCCTGGACGTCGATCTCTTCGCCGTCCACCACGCCGATGCGGGTGGCCGGCAGGCCCCGCGCGCCGCACATGTCGGCGAAGCGGAGCTCCTCGCTGCGGGGGACGGAGACGACCGCCCGGCCCGCGGACTCGGAGAAGAGGAAGACGAAGGGGTCCAGCCCGTCGGGCACCACGATCCGGGCACCCTTGCCGCCGCGCAGGCACGACTCGACCAGGGCCTGGACCAGGCCGCCGTCGGAGAGGTCGTGCGCCGCATCCGCCATGCCGTCGCGGGAGGCCGCGATGAGGATCTCGGCGAGCAGCTTCTCGCGCTCCAGGTCGACCTTCGGCGGCAGGCCGCCGAGGTGGTCGTGGATCACCTGCGACCAGGCCGAGCCGCCGAGCTCCTCCGCGGTGTCCCCCAGGAGGTACAGCAGCTGGCCCTCCTCCCGGAATGCCATCGGCGTACGGCGGTTGACGTCGTCGATGACGCCGAGTACCGCGACGACGGGGGTCGGGTGGATCGCCGTCTCGCCGGTCTGGTTGTACAGCGAGACGTTGCCGCCGGTCACCGGGGTGCCCAGGGCCAGGCAGCCGTCCGCGAGGCCGCGCGTGGCCTCGGCGAACTGCCACATGACCGCCGGGTCCTCCGGGGAGCCGAAGTTCAGGCAGTTGGAGATCGCCAGCGGGCGGGCGCCGGTGGCGGCCACGTTGCGGTACGACTCGGCGAGCGCCAGCTGGGCGCCGGCGTACGGGTCGAGCTTGGCGTAGCGGCCGTTGCCGTCCGTGGCGACCGCGACGCCCAGGCCCGTCTCCGCGTCGATGCGGACCATGCCCGAGTCCTCGGGCTGGGCCAGCACGGTGTTGCCCTGCACGAAGCGGTCGTACTGGTCGGTGATCCAGGACTTGGACGCCTGGTTGGGCGAGGAGATCACCTTCAGGACCTGCTCGCGCAGCTCCTCGGGGGTCTGCGGGCGGGGCAGCTTGTTCGCGTCGTCCGCCTGCAGGGCGTCCTGCCACGCGGGGCGGGCGTACGGGCGCTCGTACACCGGGCCCTCGTGGGCGACGGTGCGCGGCGGGACGTCGACGATCTGCTCGCCGTGCCAGAAGATCTCCAGCCGCTCGCCGTCGGTGACCTCACCGATGACGGTGGCGATCACGTCCCACTTCTCGCAGATCTCCAGGAAGCGGTCGATCTTCGACGGCTCGACGATCGCGCACATGCGCTCCTGCGACTCGCTCATGAGGATCTCCTCCGGCGAGAGCGTCGCGTCACGCAGCGGTACGCGGTCGAGCTCGACCCGCATGCCGCCGGAACCGGCGCTGGCCAGTTCGCTGGTGGCGCAGGACAGCCCGGCGCCGCCGAGGTCCTGGATGCCCTCGACGAGGCCCTCGCGGAAGAGCTCCAGGGTGCACTCGATGAGGAGCTTCTCCTGGAAGGGGTCGCCGACCTGGACGGCGGGGCGCTTCGTCGGCTTGCTGTCGTCGAAGGTCTCCGAGGCCAGGACCGAGACGCCGCCGATGCCGTCGCCGCCGGTGCGGGCGCCGTAGAGGACGACCTTGTTGCCGGCGCCGGAGGCCTTGGCGAGGTGGATGTCCTCGTGCTTCATCACGCCCACGCACAGGGCGTTGACCAGCGGGTTGCCCTGGTAGCAGGCGTCGAAGACGACCTCGCCGCCGATGTTGGGCAGGCCCAGGCAGTTGCCGTAGCCGCCGATGCCCGCGACGACGCCCGGCAGGACGCGCTTGGTGTCGGGGTGGTCGGCGGCGCCGAAGCGCAGCGGGTCCATGACGGCGACCGGGCGGGCGCCCATGGCGAGGATGTCGCGGACGATGCCGCCGACGCCGGTGGCCGCGCCCTGGTAGGGCTCGATGTAGGAGGGGTGGTTGTGCGATTCGACCTTGAAGGTGACCGCGTAGCCCTGGCCGACGTCGACGACGCCGGCGTTCTCGCCGATGCCCACGAGGAGCGCGTCGTTCTCGGGGGCCTTCTCGCCGAACTGGCGCAGGTGCACCTTGCTGCTCTTGTAGGAGCAGTGCTCGGACCACATGACGCTGTACATCGCGAGCTCGGCGCCGGTGGGGCGGCGGCCCAGGATCGCGCGGATGCGCTCGTACTCGTCCTGCTTGAGGCCGAGTTCGGCCCAGGGCTGCTCGACGTCGGGGGTCTCGTCGGCGTGCTTGACGGTGTCGAGAGTCATCAGGCGCTGACCAGCTTCTTGAGGAGCGAGGTGAAGAATCCGAGGCCGTCGGTGCGACCGGTGCCGATGAGCGGCTCGACGGCATGCTCAGGGTGCGGCATCAGGCCGACGACGTTGCCGGCGGCGTTGGTGATGCCCGCGATGTCGCGCAGGGAGCCGTTGGGGTTGCCCTCCAGGTAGCGGAAGGCGACGCGGCCCTCGGCCTCCAGCTCGTCGAGGGTGCGCTCGTCGGCCACGTAGCGGCCGTCGATGTTCTTGAGCGGGACGGAGATCTCCTGGCCCGCCGCGTAGTCGGCCGTCCAGGCGGTCTGCGCGTTCTCCACGCGCAGCTTCTGGTCGCGGCAGATGAAGTGCAGGTGGTTGTTGCGCAGCATGGCGCCGGGCAGCAGGTGGGTCTCGGTCAGGACCTGGAAGCCGTTGCAGATGCCGAGGACCGGCATGCCGGCCTTCGCCTGGTCGATGACGGTCTCCATCACCGGCGAGAAGCGGGAGATGGCGCCCGCGCGCAGGTAGTCGCCGTACGAGAAGCCGCCGGGCAGGACGACCGCGTCGACCTGCTTGAGGTCCTTGTCGCGGTGCCACAGGGGCACCGCTTCCAGGCCGGCGATGCGGACGGCGCGCTGGGTGTCGCGGTCGTCGAGCGTGCCGGGGAAGGTGATGACCCCCACGCGTGCGGTCACGAGTCCACTCGCACGGTGAAGTTCTCGATCACGGTGTTGGCGAGAAACGTTTCGGCCATCTCGTGGATGCGGGCGAGGGCGGCGTCGTCGACGGGCCCCTTCACCTCGAGTTCGAAGCGCTTGCCCTGACGGACGTCGGCGATCCCCTCGAAGCCCAGGCGAGGCAGTGCGCGCTGCACCGCCTGCCCCTGCGGGTCGAGGATCTCCGGCTTGAGCATGACGTCGACTACGACGCGTGCCACTGGCACTCCCGGTGTTGGTGCGTGAGCTGAAGCGGTACCGCCAGAGTACAGTCCCGAAAAATCTACGCGCATAGATATGCTGGGCTTATCCTCCGCATTCCCGGTGGGACCCCTCGGGGACGCTCGGGAAAATTCCGGGAAAAATTCCGGGGGGATGCACCGGGGCGATTGCGGCGACGGGCCGGTACGGAATTTACTGGTGCCCGCAACGCATTGCCCTTTGCCGTACAAATGAATATGTATTGCCCGAGAACAACCGCAACCCCGACGTCGCCGCAGGTCACCGCGGCGATACCTGGCCGAAAGGACCGATTTCCGTGGCACAGCGCGTAGTGGTCACACTCTCCGACGACATCGACGGCGGGGAAGCCGCGGAGACCGTCATCTTCGGGATCGACGGCAAGTCGTACGAGATCGACCTGAATGAAGACAATGCGGAGCGGCTGCGCGACATCTTCGCGCCCTACAAGGAGGCCGCCCGCCGCCAGTCCCGCTCCGGGCGGGCCTACCGCCGCACCGCCGTCGCGCCCGACCCCGCGGCCGTCCGGGCCTGGGCCCGCTCGCGCGGCATGGAGGTGCCGCCGCGCGGCCGCATTCCCAAGGCGGTCTACGAGGCGTTCAACGCGGCCGGCTGATCCCGGCCGCCGGGCCGTCCCGCGCACACCCCCCGCGGGCGCCCGCCGCACCCCTGCGGAGCCCCTCGCAGCGCCCGCCGCAGCCGGGCTGATCATCCGACTTGCCAAGCACCCCAGGTGATCAGCTAGAGTCTGGATCACGCCGAGGGGCAAGGCCGGGAAACGGCCGGGCACTTCGAACGTCACGCGGGTGTAGCTCAGTAGTAGAGCGCCCCCTTTCCAAGGGGGAGGCGCAGTGTGCGATTCCTGTCACCCGCTCTGACCGTCCACCGGCCACGTACGTGGTCCGGCTGGAGGGCCATGCGGGTGTAGCTCAGTAGTAGAGCGCCCTCTTTCCAAGAGGGAGGCGCAGTGTGCGATTCCTGTCACCCGCTCCGCACCGTTTACCGACCACCGCAGTGGATCAGGTAGAGTGGTGCTCGCACCGCCCGGTGAGAGCCGGTCGGGAGCAATGCGGACGTAGCTCAGTTGGTAGAGCGCAACCTTGCCAAGGTTGAGGTCGCGAGTTCGAGCCTCGTCGTCCGCTCAGAGAACGAAGGCCCCGGTCATCAGACCGGGGCCTTCGGCGTTTCCGGGCCCCCGTGCCGTGATGACATTCGTCATCGCAGGTCATGACAGCTCGCACTGCGTTCCGCCCGGATCCGCCGGGAGCCTGGAGGCATGGAGTCCGGGGAGAGTGTGATCGAGGTCTCCCGGCTGCACCGGCGATACGGGCGGCCCGGGGAGGACAAGGGATTCGAAGCGGTGCGGGGCGTCTCCTTCACCGTGCGCCGCGGCGAGGTGTTCGCGCTGCTGGGCACGAACGGGGCGGGCAAGACCTCCACCGTCGAGGTGCTGGAGGGCCTGGCCCGGCCGACCGGCGGCGAGGTGCGGGTGCTGGGCCACGACCCGTACGCGCAGCGGCGCCTGGTGCGGCCGCGGATCGGGGTGATGCTGCAGGAAGGCGGCTTCCCCTCGGAGCTGGGCGTCGCCGAGACGGCGACGATGTGGGCCGGCTGCACCACCGGGGCCCGGCCCGTGGCCGAGGCGCTGGCGCTGGTGGGGCTGAGCGGCCGCGGCGGGGTGCGCGTCAAGCAGCTCTCCGGCGGTGAGCGGCGCCGGCTGGACCTGGCGCTGGCCCTGCTGGGGCGGCCGGAGGTGCTCTTCCTCGACGAGCCCACCACCGGTCTGGACCCCGAGGCCCGGCACACCACCTGGGAGCTGGTGCGGCGGCTGCGCGAGGAGGGCACCACCGTGCTGCTGACCACGCACTACCTGGAGGAGGCCGAGGCCCTGGCCGACCGTGTGGCGATCATGCGCGAGGGCCGCATCGTCACCGCGGGCACGCCCGCGCAGGTCATCGGCGCCCACCCGGCCCGGATCCGCTTCGCGATGCCGGCGGGCTGGTTCGTCGGCGACCTGCCGCCGCTGGCGGAACTGGGCGTCCTGCGGCACGAGGAGAACGCCGGGCGCGTGGAACTGCAGACGTCCGAGCTGCAGCGCACCCTGACCGGGCTGCTGCTGTGGGCCCGGGACAAGGACCTGGAACTGGAAGGGCTGGACGCGCGAACCGCCTCCCTGGAGGAGGCGTTCCTGGCGATAGCGGGCGCATCCGCCACCGTACCGGCGGGGGTTTCCGCGGGGAGGGGCGAGTAATGGCGACGACGGGTACGGTCACGGGGCCGCGTCGGGCCCTCGCGCTGGGGAAGGCGGAGCTGACGCTGCTCGGCCGCAACAGGACGGCGCTCTACATGACCCTCCTGATGCCCGCGCTCATGATCTACGCGATGCGTGCGGGCGCCCAGCAGGTGGACCTGGGCCGCAGCGGGATGTCGCTGAAGGAGGTCACCATGACGGGGGCCTTCGGCTACATCCTGATCTTCTGCGTCTACTACAACCTGATGAGCGCCTATACGGCGCGGCGCGAGGAGCTCGTCCTCAAGCGGCTGCGCACCGGCGAGGCCGGCGACCTGGAGATCCTCGCGGGCACGGCGCTGCCGTCGGCGCTGATCGCGCTGGTGCAGTGCGTCCTGCTGGTCGTGGCGGGCGTCACCTGGCTGGGCATGCCCCTCCCGGCGCGGCCCGAACTCCTCGTGGCCGGGGTGCTGCTGGGCGTGGTCGTGCTGACCGCGCTGGCGGCCGCGTCCACGGCCTTCGCCCGCAGCTCGGAGAGCGCCCAGCTCGCGGCGATGCCGCTGGCGATGGTCTCGCTGCTGGGTTCGGGCATCTTCGTCCCGCTCGACCTCTTCCCGGACACGCTCGCGCGGGTCTGCGAGGTGCTGCCGCTGACGGGGATCGTGCAGCTGGTGCGCGAGGGCTGGCTCGGCGGGGCGGGCGCGGGGAGCGTGCTCGCCCACCTGGGGGCCGCCTTGGTCTGGGTCGGCCTGGGGGTGTTTGCTGTACGACGGTGGTTCCGCTGGGAACCACGGCGCTGAGCAGGGCAAATCCAATACGGGGGGGTGGGGCGCGTGTTCCGTCGGGTGCGGGCGTTCCGGCGCCAGAGCAAGGTCAAGCAGATCGACATGTACTCGCGCGGTGCGCTGTACGTGGTCCCGTGGTTCTTCCTCCTCGCCCAGAGCGCCTCGTTGGTGGCACTCGCCGGGCAGGGGGCGGTGAGCACGGTCCTCACCACGGCCTTCATCGCCGTCGGCGTCGTCCAGGCCGTCACCGGAGCCGGCCTGATCCGGCGGGCCCTCGACCACTACCTCGACAAGAACGGCGAGACCCCCGTCCCCCGGGGGCGGCTGGTCCTCGGCACGGCCCTGCTGGCGCTGGCGCTGTGCCTGCTCGCCGCGATGCTCGGCAGGCACCCCTCCGAGGACGCCCTCCAGGCCGCGCCCACCCTGCTCATGGGCACCTCGCTGCCGCCCGCCGGTGCCTTCTGCCTCCTGGTGCGCAAGCGCGTGTACGCGGCGGTGTCCGCGGGGGTCTCGCTGCTGCTGGCGTGGGTGCCGTTCGCGGTGATCGGACTGCCGTTCCCGGTGATCGCGGGCATCGCGGTGGGCGCGCTCTTCCAGTGCGGGTGGGTCATGCTCATGGCCCGCGTCTCCGGCTGGATGCTGTCGATCGTCTGGGAGGTCGACGCGGCCCGCGCCGTCCAGGCACGGCTGGCGGTCGCGGAGGAACGGCTGCGCTTCTCCCGCGACATGCACGACATCCTCGGCCGCAATCTGGCGGCCATCGCGCTCAAGAGCGAGCTCGCGGTGCAGCTGTCCCGGCGGGGGGCCGGGGCGGCCGCCGACCAGATGGCCGAGGTGCAGCGCATTGCGCAGGAGTCGCAGCGCGAGCTGCGCGAGGTCGTCCGCGGCTACCGCGAGGCGGACCTGCACACGGAACTGGCCGGAGCGCGCGGCATCCTGACCGCGGCCGGCATCGCCTGCCGCATCGACGACGCACCGGTCACCGACGGCGACCTGCCACCGGCGGTGCAGTCGGCGCTGGCATGGGTGGTGCGGGAGGCCACGACGAACGTGCTGCGGCACGCGGACGCGCGACGGTGCGAGGTGCGGCTGCGGCGCGTGGGGGACACGGCGGTGCTCACCGTCGACAACGACGGCGCGAGCGCCGGCGGGGCCGGCGGCGGCGCCGGTTCCGGACTGGCCGGCCTGCGGGAGCGCCTGGCGGCGCTGGGGGGCACGGTGGACGCGGCGTACGGGGACTGCGCCACGTTCCGGGTGACGGCACGGGTGCCGGTGGGGGCGGCGGCGGATCCCTCGCCCGCCCCACCGCCCCCTGCAGTGCCGGTGAGCGGCGTGCGCCGGTGGGCCGCGGTCGGCGAGGGGAGGACCGTGTGATCCGCATCATGCTCGCCGACGACGAGCACCTCATCCGCGGGGCACTCGCCGCTCTGCTCGGGCTGGAGGACGACCTGCGCGTCGTCGCCGAGGCCGCCAGCGGGCCGGAGGCGCTCGCCATGGCCCGGGCCCACCGGCCCGACGTGGCCGTCCTGGATCTGCAGATGCCAGGGCTGGACGGTGTGACAGTGGCCACATCGTTGCGGGCCGAACTCCCCGGCTGCCGCACCATGATCGTGACGGGTCACGGGCGGCCCGGGCACCTGAAGCGGGCCCTGGAGGCGGGCGTCCGCGGCTTCGTCCCGAAGACGGTCTCGGCCCAGCGGCTCGCCGAGATCATCCGCACGGTGCACGGCGGAAGCCGCTACGTGGACCCGGAGTTGGCGGCCGACGCCATCAGCGCCGGCGACTCCCCGCTGACCGCGCGCGAGGCGGAGCTGCTGGAACTGGCCGAGGACGGCGCCCCCGTCGCGGAGATCGCCGAGCGCGCCCGGCTCACCCCCGGCACGGTGCGGAACTACCTCTCCTCGGCCGCCGCGAAGCTCGGCGCGGAGAACCGTCACGCGGCGGCGCGCATCGCACGCGCCCAGGGTTGGCTATAGTGGAACCCGCACCGCACGGAAACGCGCGGAGCGAATGCGGACGTAGCTCAGTTGGTAGAGCGCAACCTTGCCAAGGTTGAGGTCGCGAGTTCGAGCCTCGTCGTCCGCTCAGAGAACGAAGGCCCCGGTCACCGACCGGGGCCTTCGTCGTGCGTACGGGCGGTGCTCGGTCCGTACGGGCGGTGCTCGGTCCGTACGGGCCGTACTCAGTCCGTACGGGCCGTACTCAGTCCGTACGGGGAATGCTCAGCCGGAAGAGGGCGCCGCCGCCCGGCGCGTGCTCGGCCGTCAGCTGCGCGCCGTGCGCCCGGGCGATCTGCCGGGCCATGGCCAGGCCCAGCCCGGAGCCGGGCAGCGCCCGGGCCTGCCGGGAGCGGTAGAAGCGGTCGAAGACGTGCGGGAGGTCCTCGGGCGTGATGCCCGGGCCGTGGTCGCGCACCGTGAGACAGGCGCTGCCCTGCGTACGCCGCAGCTCCACTTCCACCGTCGCGCCGGCCGGGCTGAACTTGGCCGCGTTGTCGAGGAGGTTGCCCAGCAGCCGGGCCAGCCGGGCGGGCACGCCGGCCACGGTCACCGGTGCGACGTCGGCCGTGAAGAGCGTTGCCGGCCAGTGACCGCGGGCGTCGGCCACGCAGCGTTCGGCGAGCCGGTCCAGGCGCACCTGCTCCACCAGGGGCTGCGGTTCCTCGTCCCGGGCGAGCTCGATCAGGTCGCCCACCATGCCGGTCACCTCGCGCAGCTGCCGGCCCAGCGCGTCGGCGGCGCGGGTGCGCTGGGCCGGCGAGAGCCGCTCGGCGCGGGCGAGGAGTTCGGCGTTGGTGCGCAGGGCGGTCAGCGGCGTGCGCAGTTCGTGCGAGGCGTCGGCGACCAGGCGGCGCTGGGCCGCCACCGCCTCCTCCAGCTCGCCGAGCATGGTGTTGAAACTGGTGGCCAGACGGGTGATCTCGTCCCCGCGGCGGGCCTCGTAGGCGTCCAGCTCGATGCGGTGGGCCGCATCGCGGGTGGCGGCGATGCGCTCGGCGGTCGCGGTCAGCCGCGTCACCGGGCGCAGCGAGGTCCGCGAGGCGGCGTACCCCAGGCCCGCGGCGAGCAGGACACCCGCGCCGCCGACCGCGCCGAGGAGCAGCCCGGCCTGGCGCACGCCCTGGTCGACGGAGTCGGAGCGGGCCGCGACCTGCAGGGCCTGCCCCGTGCGGCCGGGCAGGGGCGTGGTGAGCATCCGCATGGGACGGCCGTCGTGGGTGATGTCGCTGTAGTACGGGCCGAGAGTGCCGGCGGCGACGCGGCGGGTGGCACCGGTGACGGGCAGGAGCAGGCCGCCGTGCGGGCCGGGGCCGGGGGCCGCGGGGTCGGCGCCCACGACCTGGGCGCAGGCCGGTGCGGCCCGCCACGTGCACTGGTCCCCCAGCACGCCGGGGCCGCTGCCGCGGCTCTGCTGGGCGATCAGCTGGGCCTGCTGGCGCAGCTGCAGGTCGAGCTGGCGCACGAGCTCGTAGCGGATGACGACGTAGGCGGCCGCGAGGACGCCGAGGGCGACGACGGCCACGGCGGCGGTGGTCACCAGGGCCAGGCGGGCCCGCAGGGGCCTGCGGCGCAGCAGTGTTCTCATGGTGTCTCTTTGAGCCGGTAGCCGACGCCGTGCACGGTGTGCACCAGGCGGGAGGCGCCTCCGGCCTCCAGCTTGCGGCGCAGGTAGCCGACGTAGACGGCGAGCGAGTTGGATTCCGGGCCGAAGTCGGCGCCCCACACCCGTTCCTGGATCAGCTCCCGCGGCAGCACCTGCCCGGGGTGGCGCATCAAGAGCTCCAGCAGGGCGAACTCGGTCCGGGTGAACTCGATGGCCCGGCCCGCGCGCTCGCCGGTGCGGGTGGCCGGGTCGGCGGTCAGGTCGGCGAAGACCAGCGGCCCCTCGGGGACGTCCTGCTGCTCGGGCGCGGGGGCGGCGCGGCGCAGCAGGGCCCGCAGCCGGGCGAAGAGCTCGTCGAGCGCGAACGGCTTGACGAGGTAGTCGTCGGCCCCGGCGTCCAGGCCCGCCACACGGTCGGAGACCGCGTCGCGGGCGGTCAGCACGAGCACGGGCGTACGGTCGCCCAGCTCCCGCAGCCGGCGGCAGACGGCGAGGCCGTCGAGGACGGGCATGGCGAGGTCCAGGACGAGGGCATCCGGGGGCGCGGCGGCCACGGCGGACAGGGCGGCGAGGCCGTCGGGGGCCTCGCGCACGGTGTAGCCCTCGACGGTGAGGCCGTCGGCGACGGCGGCACGGACGTCGGGGTCGTCGTCGACGACGAGGATGGACGGCGGCGGCATGGTGCCCACGATCGCAGACGGGCCCGGCGCGCCTGCGGCGGGCCGATCCCGCGGTTCCGGCGGCGCCCCGTAGGGGCGCGGGGAACTGCGCGATCAGCCACCGACGGCCTGCAGCCGACGTACCGCCCCCGCGGCCCGCGCGCAGCACGGCACTCCGTCTGCGGGCGCGTCGTGGCTTGTCGCGCCCACGCGGCGGCAGCCGCAGATCGAACGCTGCCCCGCGCCCCTGACGGGACGCTGCACGATCCGCAGGGCTACGCCCACTTCGTGCCGGTGAGGCGCTCGTACGCCTCCACGTACTTCGCCCGCGTCCGCTCGACGACCTCCGCCGGCAGCTCCGGCGGCGGCGTCGTGCCGTGGCGGTCCCAGCCGGACGCCGGTGAGGTCAGCCAGTCGCGGACGTACTGCTTGTCGAAGGACGGCTGCGCGCGCCCGGGCTGCCAGGTCTCCGCGGGCCAGAAGCGGGAGGAGTCCGGGGTGAGGACCTCGTCGGCGAGGACGAGCCCGGCCGTGCCGTCGTCGCCCTTCGCGAAGCCGAACTCGAACTTCGTGTCGGCGAGGAGGATCCCGCGCTCGCGCGCGATGTCGCGGGCGCGGCTGTAGACGGCGAGGGTGAGCTGCCGGAGCATGGCGGCGGTCTCGGCGCCGACCTGGCGGGCGACCTCCTCGTAGGAGACGTTCTCGTCGTGCTCGCCGACCTCCGCCTTCGTTGCGGGCGTGAAGATCGGGGAGGGGAGTTCGGAGCCGTCCTCGAGGCCCTCGGGCAGGGCGAGCCCGCACACGGTGCGGCTCTCGCGGTACTCGGCGAGGCCGGAGCCGGTGAGGTAGCCGCGGGCGACGCACTCGACGGGGACCATGTCGAGGTCGCGGCAGATCAGGGTGCGCCCGGCCCAGTCGGCGGGGGCGCCCGCGGGCACCTCGGCGGAGAGGACGTGGTGGGGGGCGAGGTCGGCGAGGAGGTCGAACCACCACAGGGAGAGCTGGGTGAGGACGCGGCCCTTGTCGGGGATCTCGGTGGGCAGCACCCAGTCGTAGGCGGACATGCGGTCGCTGGCGACCATCACCAGGTTTCCGGCCTCGTCGCGGTAGAGGTCGCGGACCTTGCCCGTGTGCAGGTGGACCAGGCCCGGCACCTGGGCCGGCTTGGGCTTCTCGACGAATCCGGACACGCGTCCTCCTGGTGGTTTGTCCAAACACCCCGATTCTGCCGCACGGCCGTGCGCTGCTGCCGGGAGGGGTCAGACACGTTTGCAGATGCGGTCGAGGAGATTGGCGGTGGCGCGCTGGATGCGGGGGTCGACGTGGCCGGGCCGGTCCAGGGCGGGGGACCAGGCGAAGGTGCCGGAGGCGAAGACGAGGGCGCCGCTGGGGGCGCGGTAGAGCGAGGTCTCCTGGTGGCGGGTGATGCCTTCGCCGTCCTTGTACGGGGAGTGGGTGAGCAGGATGCGGCGGGTGTGCTCGGGCAGGGCGGTGCGCGGGAAGTAGCGGTCGGCCTCGCCGGCGACGAGGCCGGGCAGTTCGTCGCCCTCGCCGGCGCCGGTGGCCTCCCACAGCCAGTGGTCGGCGTTGCGGACGACCATGGGGGCCGGCTCGGGCACGCGGCCGGCGTACTGGATGCCGAGGAGCTGCTGTTCGGCCGGCGCCTGCTCGCGCCACAGGGCGGGGCGGCCGGGGCCGCGGCGCTTGCGGCAGGTCAGCAGCTGGTGGGGGCCGGCCGGGGAGGCGGCGAGCTCCACGCGCCAGTACATGGTGTTGGCGGAGAGGAAGACGAGCGAGGTGCCGCAGTCGCGGGCGTGCTCGACGGAGCGGCGCATCTCGGCCGTCCAGTACTCGTCGTGGCCGGGGAAGACGACGCCCCGGTGGCGTGCCGGATCGATTCGCCCGGCGTGCAGGTCGCGGGTCTCGGCGTAGGCGAGGTCGTAGCCGTAGCGCTCGGCCCAGCGGATGAAGTCGTAGGCGTGGCCGACGTGCATGGGCAGGCCGGCGCCGGCGTAGGGGCGGTCGAAGGAGACGGTGGTGGCTGCGCCCTCCTCGCCGAGCAGCCGGCCCTCGTCGTCCCAGGCGTGGTAGAGGCTGGCGCCGGTGCGGCCGTCCTCGGGGTAGAGGTTGTAGGCCTGCCAGGTGATGTCGGGCAGGACCAGCAGCAGGTCGGCGGGCTTGCCGTCGCGAACGGTGAAGGGGATGTGACTGCGGTAGCCGTCGGCGGTGGTCAGCACCGCCACGTGGGCGCCGCTGCTCCAGAAGGCGGGGATCTGCAGCCGCCAGGACAGCCACCAGTGGTGGCAGGAGACGGTGCGCTCGGCGACGAGCGGCGGGGGCTGGACGATGCCCGACAGCCGGGGGCTGGTGGTGATCTTCGCGGCGCCGACGCCGCCGTAGTGGCCGATGCGGTAGATGTCGACGCTGAACTGCTGCGGCGGGTCGACGGTGATGCGGAAGTCGATGGCCTCGCCGGGGGCGACGGCGCTGGCGGAGGCGAAGCCCTTGATCTGGCAGTGGACGTCGTCGGCGGCGCGCGGCCCGGGTCTGCGGGGCGGCGGGATGCGCGCCTCGGCCAGGACCGGGTCGACGTACCAGGGGATGATCTGCCCGGTGCCGTCGAAGTAGAACTCGCCGCCGCGCAGCCACGGCAGCGGCCCCTGCCCGAAGGGGTCCGAGACGGCGTGCGCGAGCGCGCCGGACTCCCAGCGGCGGTTGTGCTCCCTCTCCATGTGCGCTCCCTCCCCTGGGCCACCGCATACCTTTTCGGTTTCCCGGCAGATTCCCAGCAGATCACATGACGCAACCGGTCCGTCACCGATCGTCGGGAAATTCCCCGAAAGTGATGGCTCTGCCCCTACGCTGCGTGATGCCGTCACCGAGCGTCACCGCACCGGGCGGTCAGACCAGCCGTACGGGCTTCTCCATGCGTACCCCGAGGTCGCCCAGCCAGGCCCGCAGGGGCTCGCCGTCCCCGTCCTCGATGAGGCTGAGGACGGAGTGGGCCAGGCCCGCGCAGCGGGAGCCGCCGACCATCAGGGCGGGCCCGTCCAGCCAGTCCAGGCCGGGGGTGGCGCCCGCGGTGTCGACGGCGGCGCAGCACACCATGGCCGTCACGTGGTCGGCGAGCAGCTCGCGCCCGCTGCGGGGCGGCTGCAGGGGAAAGAGCGGGGCGAGGCCGTCGATCCAGGTGCCGGCCGGGGAGCCGAGCCCACCGCTGCGGGCGGCGCGCTCCTCGCGGGCCGCCTCGCGGGCGACCGCGGCGCTCAGCCGCAGCTCGAGCTCCTCCCCCACCCCGCCGCCGCCGGGCCCGGTGAGCCGCTCCAGGACCCGGGCGACGGTGGGGGCGCCGGGCGCCGAGTCCTGGGCGGCGGCGGACGGCCCGGTGGGCGGGGCGGGCGGGGTCCTGGGCGGGCTGCCGGGGGCGGCGCCGCAGGCGGCGATCTCGTCGAGGACGCGGTGCAGGCGGGCGGCCTCCAGGCGCCATTTGCGGTCCACGACCTCCTGCGGGTACTGGCTCCAGGCGACCGGGGACCAGCCGGGGCCGGGCTCGGGCGGGCCGCCGTGGAAGAGCCGGGCGGCCAGCAGGGAGGCGGCCTCGTCGATCAGGCCGGGCTCCTCCAGCAGGTCGCAGGCGGGCCGCTCGCCCAGCCGGGAGGCGAAGCCCTCGGCGAGGCGGTCGCGGCGGGAGAGCTCGGTGAGGGCGGAGACGACGCCGGCATCCAGCCGGGAGGGCCAGCGGCCCATGCGCCAGGCGGGCAGGGCCACGCGGTTGAGCAGCCGGTCCCAGCCGGCGTAGGCGAGGCCGACCTGCTCCTGGGCGACGATGCGCAGCCCGTAGTCGACGGCCTGGGCGCGCTCGGAGGCGGCCGCGGCCACCCCCCGCTCCATCTCCGCGGCGTGGTCGCGGCAGGCGCGCAGCAGCAGGCGCGCGACCCAGCCCACGAACGCGAGAGGGGGCCGGCCCGCCGCGACGGCCACGGCGGCGTCCAGGCCCCTGACGAAGCGGCGGGCGGCCGCTATGTCGGGGTGGGCGGCCGGGCCCGTGCCGGCCACGACGGGGGCCAGCAGGGCGCGCAGCTCGGCCACGCGCATCCACCACAGGAAGGGCGAGCCGATCACCAGCACGGGCGCGGCGGCCGTGCGCGGGCGCACCAGGGCGAACCGGCGCGGCGGGCCGTGCGCCGGATGGGTGCGGTCCTCCAGCCAGCTGTCGCAGTCGGGTGTGAGGGCTATGGCGGACGGCGGGGGGACCTCCAGCCGGTCGGCGAGGTCGCGCACCAGCCGGTACAGATCGGGGGCCGTCTCCTCGGGGATCGGCACGGTGGGGCTCAGGGCCGGCCGGGCCCGGGCGACGACGACGGCGACCGCCGCGGTCAGCAGCAGGGCGAGCACGGCGGCCACGGTGACGGCCGGGCGGGCCGCGGCCCAGACCGAGCCGTCGGCGATGTGGCCGGTGGCGGAGCCGGCCGCCAGCACGACGGCGGTGGCCGCCGGCAGGAGGGCGAGGGCCAGTGCGGCGCTGCGCACCCGCAGCACCGCCAGGGCGCGGGTGCGCGCGGCCAGCGCGCCTGCTTCCGTACCTGCCACGAGACCGATCACCCCCAGTTGCCTGTCGTGCTCTGCCGAGGTGCGTTGCCTACCACCCCCACTGTGGCACCGGCCACTGACATCGCAATGCCGGTGGGCCGGTCGGGCCGGTGGACCGGCCGTGCGCAGCCGCCCCGCGCCGCACCCTAGTTGGGGGCGGGGCGCGCGTCAGCAGGTTGGGCAACCGCTCACCCGATGGAATGGCTTTGGGCAAAGCCCGACGCGGTGGTCGCGGGGCAGCCCGCGCGCCACTCCAGGGGGTCCACACGGGCGAACGACGCGGCGGGGAACCGGAAAACGGCCGGAACGACGGCCGGAACAACGCCCCGGGACGACGGCCGGGAACAACGACCGGAAACGACCGCAAGGGACCGGCCCGGCAAGCCGGTTCAGGCCGAGGCGGCCGCCTTCTCCGCGATGTCCGTACGGTGGTGGGAGCCGTCCAGCCGCACGCGGGCGACGGCCTCGTAGGCGCGCTCGCGGGCGACGGTCAGGTCCTCTCCGGTGGCGGTGACCGACAGCACCCGGCCGCCGGCGCTCACGATGCGTCCCTCGGCGTCGTGGGTGGTGCCCGCGTGGAGCACGTACGCGCCCTCGATCGCGTCCGCCTCTGCCAGGCCCTCGATCGCGTCGCCCTTGCGGGGGGCGGCGGGGTAGCCCTGCGCGGCGACGACGACCGTCACGGCGGCCTCGTCGCGCCAGCGCAGCGGCGGTTCGGCGGCGAGGTTGCCGGTCGCGGCGTTGAGCAGGACGCTCGCCAGCGGCGTGCGCAGGCGGGCGAGGACGACCTGGGTCTCGGGGTCGCCGAAGCGGGCGTTGAACTCGATGACCCGCACGCCCCGCGAGGTGATCGCCAGGCCCGCGTAGAGCAGTCCGGAGAAGGGCGTGCCGCGGCGGCGCAGCTCGTCGACGGTGGGCTGCAGCACCGTGCGCAGCACCTCGTCCACCAGGCCCGGCTCGGCCCAGGGCAGCGGCGAGTAGGCGCCCATGCCGCCGGTGTTGGGGCCCTCGTCGCCGTCCAGGGCGCGCTTGAAGTCCTGGGCGGGCTGCAGGGGCAGCACGGTCTCGCCGTCGGTGATCGCGAACAGCGACACCTCGGGGCCGTCCAGGAACTCCTCGATCACCACGCGCCCGCAGGCCAGTGCGTGCTCCCGGGCGGCGGCGAGGTCGGAGGTGACCACGACGCCCTTGCCGGCGGCCAGGCCGTCGTCCTTGACGACGTAGGGGGCGCCGAAGGCGTCCAGGGCGGCGTCGATCTCCTCGGCGGTGGTGCACACGTAGCTGCGGGCGGTGGGCACGCCGGCGGCGGCCATGACGTCCTTGGCGAAGGCCTTGGAGCCCTCCAGCCGCGCCGCCTCGCCGGACGGGCCGAAGACGGCGAACCCGCGCTCGCGCAGCACGTCCGCGACGCCCGCCACGAGCGGTGCCTCCGGGCCGATGACCACGAGGTCGGCGCCGAGCCGCCCGGCCAGCTCCGCGACGGCCGCGCCGTCCTGGGCGTCCACCGGGTGCATCTCGGCGAGGGCGGCGATGCCGGCGTTGCCGGGCGCGCAGTGCAGCGCCGTGACGTCGGGGTCGAGGGACAGGGAGCGGCACAGGGCGTGTTCGCGGGCGCCGCCGCCGATGACGAGGACCTTCACGGGTGCCACCCTATTGCCTGCCTTGTGGATCACTACAACTCGGGGGTCGCCGCGTCCTCGTAGGAACCTCTTGTCCGCTTGCGGCGCACTCTTTCGGGTGAGGGGGTGGAGGGACCTCTACCGCATACCCCTGCACTTTGGGACGGAAAAGGCTGGATCTTGTGCGCAACGCCAGCCGTTCGGCGGTAGAAGGGAGGCTGCCCTTGCGGTTAGGGGCGTACGCGAACGCAACCGGATGCGGCACACGGCGGAGAGGGAGTGCAGGGGTGAGCCAGCCTGAGATGCAGCCCGAGGGGCTTCCGCGCGAGCAGGGAGGCCACCAAGGAGGGCAGCACCGGGGCGACCTGCGCGGCCGGACCTTCCCCCTCGGGGACTGGGGCGAGCCTGCCGAGCGGCTGGACGAGCTGTACAGATGGGTGGAAGGCGGTGCCCTCGCCCTGGCCGACTGGTATCTCACCGACCGCGCCTGGAAGCGCCGCTGGGCGCGCGGGCTGCGGCTGGCCACGGCGACCTTCGCCGTGATCGGTGCGGCGCTGCCGCTGCTGGAGCTGACGAAGGTGCTGCACACGGGATCGGCGTGGGCGTTCCTGGCGCTGCTCGGCGCGGTGGCCTGCGTGGCGTGCGACCGCTACTTCGGGCTGACGTCCGGGTGGATGCGGGGGGTGGCCACGGCGCAGGCGGTGCAGCGCCGGCTGGAGGTGCTGCAGTTCGACTGGGCGTCGGAGTGCGTGCGCGAGGTGCTCGGCCCGACGGAGGGCACGGCCAGCGAGGCGGCCGAGCGCTGTCTGACGGTGCTGCGGCGTTTCTCCGAGGACGTCTCGGAGCTCGTGCGGGCGGAGACGGCCGACTGGATGGTGGAGTTCCGGGCGGGCCCGGCGCCCCTGCTGACCCAGTCACTGGTGGCGTGGGGGCCACGGGGCGATGCGGGCGGCCAGGTGGGCCGCTTCCCGCTGCCGCCCCACACCCGGCCGAACATGCCGCGCCAGCGGCCCCCGGAGTCGCCGCGCTGACGCGCGGCGGCCGCACGGCCGGCGCGCGGCGGCCGCGTCAACTGAAGACGATCATCGAGCCCTGGCCCAGGCTGCGCGTCGCCGCCGCGTGCAGCCCCAGCCACACGTGCCGCTCCCGCGCGAACGGACTGTCGTCGTGCGGGGGCGGCGCGGCGCGTTCCTCCAGCGTCGTCGGCCGCCGCGGGGCGGCAGGCGGCGCGGGCGGGTTGGCCGGGTCGATGCCCAGCACCGGTGCCACCGCCTCCAGTTCGCGCAGCAGACCGTGGCTCGACCCCAAGGGGCCGCCCCCGGCGAGGAGTTCGTCGTTGGACAGCGGGTGGGCGAAGTCCACCGGGACGTACGCGCCCGCGTGGTCGTAGTGCCACACCAGGTGCGACTCCCGGGCCGTCGTCTCGAACATCTCCAGCAACTGCTCGTAGTCGCCGCCGAGTTCGTCCACGGGGGCGACCGGCAGCCCGCACAGGTTCAGCATGTGGGCGCGCCGCAGGAAGTGCAGCGCGTCGTAGTCGAAGCCGGCGACCGGCGCCACGTCGCCGGACAGCCCGGGCATGTAGCCGAAGACCGGCACCGGCGGCAGTCCGGCCTCGCCGAGCGCCTTGTCGTACGCGGCGATCTCGTCGGCGAAGGGGTTGTCGGGGCTGTGGCACAGCACGTCCACGAGGGGCACTAGCCAGAGGTCACAGGCCAACGTGAGCTCACTTTCGCGTCTCGCCCGTCTGCGGTGGTCGGGACAGCGTAGTGCCGTTCAGCGTTTTGTCACACAGGGACGACCGCGGTCACCTTGCGTCGTCGGCGTGGGTGAGCCCGTCGACGAGGTCGAGGGTGAAGCGGTTGTAGGCGTCGACGATCTCCTGCGCCCGGACCACGTCGCGGGCCCCCACCGCCGCCACGAGGTCGGCGTGCCCGTGCCACAGCCGGCCCCGCAGGTCCGGCAGGCGGCGCAGCAGCGGCACCGTGAAGATCCAGCTCTGCACCCGGACCCGGTCCAGGAAGTCGGCTATGTAGGAGTTGCCGACCAGGCCGGACATCTCCCGCCAGAAACGCAGGTCGTACCCGATGAGGATGTCCAGGTCCCCGGCGAGCGCGGCCCGCTCGGCCTCCTCCGCCCGCCGCCGCGCGGACGCCAGCTGCTGCGGCGTGACCGCGCGCAGCACGTCCGCCGAGCGGCGGAACATGCCCTCGATGATCAGGGTGCGGGCCTCGACCATGTCCCGGAAGTCGGCGTACGTGAACTCGCGCACCCGGAAGCCCTTGTGCAGCTCGACGTCGAGCAGGTCCTGGGAGCACAGGTCGAGCAGCGCCTCGCGTACGGGTGTGGCGGAGACGCCGTACTGCTCGGCGATCTCCTTGACCGTGAACTGCCGTCCCGCCGGGAGCCGGCCCGCGATGACCTCGTCGAGCAGGGCGTCGGCGATCTGCGAGCGCAGTGTGGTGCGCTTGACAGCCTCGCTGCCGGGCATCTGGTCTTCGTCTCCCCTTCCGGTGGCGGAGAAACGGTACCGGACGCCTGCGGCGGGCTGTGCAGCGCCCCGTAAGGGGCGCGGGGCGGCGTTCGATCTGCGGCTGCCGCCGCGTGGGCGCGATCGGCCACCGACGGCCTGCGGCCGCAGCACGGCACTTCGTCCGCGGGCGCGTCGTGGCTTGTCGCGCAGTTCCCCGCGCCCCTACGGGGCAACCGTGTACGCGTCCGCCACCGCAAGGGCCGCGTCCAGGGCCGCCAGGCCCTCCTTCGCCTCCGCCTCGGTGATCGTGCACGGCGGCACCACGTGCGTGCGGTTCATGTTCACGAACGGCCACAGGCCGCCCTCGCGGCAGGCCGCCGCGAATGCGGCCATGGGGGCGTTCGCCTCGCCCGCCGCGTTGTACGGCACCAGCGGCTCGCGCGTCTCGCGGTCCCGTACGAGTTCGAGGGCCCAGAAGACGCCCGTGCCCCGCACCTCTCCCACCGACGGGTGGCGCTCGGCGAGGGCCGCGAGGCCCGGTCCGAGGACGTCCGCGCCGATGCGGGCCGCGTTCTCGACGATGCCCTCGTCCTCCATCGCGTTGATCGTGGCCACCGCCGACGCGCAGGCCAGCGGGTGGCCGGAGTAGGTGAGCCCGCCGGGGTAGGGGCGCCTGGCGAAGGTGGCGGCGATCTCCGCGGAGATGGCGACGCCGCCGAGCGGCACGTAGCCGGAGTTCACGCCCTTGGCGAAGGTGAGCAGGTCGGGGACGACGCCCCAGTGGTCGGCCGCGAACCAGCGGCCCGTGCGGCCGAAGCCGGCCATGACCTCGTCCAGGACGAAGACGATGCCGTACCGGTCGCAGATCTCGCGGACGCCCGCGAGGTAGCCGGCCGGCGGCACGAGGATGCCGGCGGTGCCGACCACCGTCTCCAGCACGATGGCGGCGATCGTCTGCGGGCCTTCGAAGGCGACGACCTCCTCCAGGTGGGCGAGCGCCCGCTCGCACTCCTGGACCTCGCTGGTGGCGTGGAAGTGCGAGCGGTAGAGGTACGGGCCCCAGAAGTGCACGACGCCCGCGGAGGCCGTGTCCGAGGGCCAGCGGCGCGGGTCGCCGGTCAGGTTGATGGCGGCCGCGGTGGCGCCGTGGTACGAGCGGTAGGCGCTGAGGATCTTGTGGCGTCCGGTGTGCAGCCGGGCCATGCGCACGGCGTTCTCCACGGCTTCCGCGCCGCCGTTGGTGAAGAAGATCTTGTCGAGGTCGCCGGGGGTGCGTTCGGCGATCAGCCGGGCGGCCTCGGAGCGGACGTCGACGGCGAAGCCGGGTGCGACGGTGCACAGCCGGGCCGCCTGTTCCTGGATGGCGGCGACGACCTTGGGGTGCTGGTGGCCGATGTTGGTGTTGACGAGCTGGGAGGAGAAGTCGAGGTAGCGGTTGCCGTCGCCGTCCCAGAAGTACGAGCCCTCGGCGCCGGCGACGACCAGCGGGTCGATGAGGTCCTGCGCGGACCAGGAGTGGAAGACGTGCGCGCGGTCGGCGGCCTTGACCGCGGCCTTCGTGCTCTTGCTGCTGCCGGTGCTGCCGGTGCTCACGGGCGACCTCTGATCGGTGTGCGGGGGGCTTGGCTGCTGCTGTGCGCCGCAGCCTAGGCAGCCCCCCGCCGCCCCGCCACCGGCACGGTGTCGCCGCCCTCGTGCCACGTCTGGACACAGTGCCGGGCGGCGGCGGTCCGCGAATCGCCGGAGCAGCGGGAAATCCCTTTTCGACGGCAATGGGCTGCTACGGTCGATTGCGGTTTTCGTAGGGGCTGTGCCCCCTTTGCCATTTGTCATGTGCGCCTGAAGGTCCGTGACCTCGGGCGCACTTCGGTTTTGCTGGAGTACGGAATTCCGCCGTGCGCCCCCGATAAGGAGATCAGCTTGGCTACCGGCATCGTGAAGTGGTTCAACTCGGAAAAGGGCTTCGGCTTCATCCAGCAGGACGACGGGGGCGCCGACGTCTTCGCCCACTACTCCAACATCGCAACGCGCGGCTTCCGCGAACTCCAGCAGGGCCAGAAGGTCACGTTCGACATCACGCAGGGTCAGAAGGGCCCGCAGGCCGAGAACATCGTGCCGACGACCTGAACGGGAAGCGGCCGGCGGGCAGCTCCGCCCGCCGTGCGCCGGGGTCGGGTACCCGTACGTCCTCCCGTACCGGATACCCGGCCCCTCCTCGTGCCGCTATTCTCCGCGGAGAAACACGGGGGAAAACCCGGGGGAAGGAGCGCACCCGGTATGGAAGCACTGACACCGGAGGACCCGCGCACGCTGGGCGCCTACCGGCTGCTGGGCCGGCTCGGCGCAGGCGGGATGGGCCGGGTCTACCTGGCCCGCAACGACCGGGGCCGTACGGTCGCGGTGAAACTGATCCAGCCGGAACTGGCGGGGCAGGAGGAATTCCGCCGCCGCTTCCGCCAGGAGGTGCGCGCCGCCCGGCAGGTCGGCGGGGAATGGACGGCGCCCGTGCTGGACGCCGACACCGACGCCGACGTCCCCTGGGTCGCCACCGGCTACATAGCCGGGCCCTCCCTGCGGCAGGTCGTCGACCACGACTTCGGCCCGCTGCCTGAGCGCTCGGTGCGCATCCTCGGGGCGGGCCTGGCCCGCGCCCTGCAGGCGATCCACGCGGCCGGGATCGTGCACCGCGACCTCAAGCCCTCGAACGTGCTCGTCACCCTCGACGGCCCGCGCGTCATCGACTTCGGCATCGCCCGGGCCCTGCAGACGGTCACCGACGGCGGCGGTCTGACGCGTACGGGCGCGACCGTCGGCTCCCCCGGTTTCATGTCGCCCGAGCAGGTACGCGGCGACCAGGTCACGCCGGCCAGCGACGTCTTCTGCCTGGGGTCGGTGCTCGCCTACGCCGCCAGCGGCCGCATGCCGTTCGGCACCGCGGACAGCGGGGTGCACGCCCTGATGTTCCGCATCGCCGAGGAGGAGCCCGACCTCACCGGCGTGCCCACCGGGCTGCGCCCGCTCGTCACGGCCTTCCTGGCCAAGGACCCCGCGGACCGGCCCACGCCCGAGCAGGTCGCCGAGCGCACCGGCGTGCAGGACCTGCTGACCGACCTGCGCACCGCCGAGCCCTGGCTGCCCGCCGGCCTGGTGGCCCAGCTCGGCCGGCATGCCGTGCAGCTGCTGAACGCGGAGGGCCCGGCCGGCCCCACGGCGGGGGAGGCGATACCCGCGGCGCACCCGGCACCCGAGCCGCCGACCCAGGTGCAGCCGCCGGCCGCCACGCTGCCGCCGCAGCAGCCCACGGTCACCGCACCGGCCGCCCACGGCGCCCCGTACGGGCCCGGATACGGGCCGGCGCACCCGGGCCCGTACGGGGCGCCGTACCACCCGCCGACCGTGCAGGTCGCGCCGCTGCCGCCGGCGCGCAGCACGAAGACGCCCTACCTCGTCGCCGCGATCGTCACCGCCGGACTGCTCGCCGGCGGTGGCACGGTCTACCTGCTGAGCCAGAAGCACCAGAACGGCGGCCACAGCACCGGCAACCAGGCCGCCCCGCCCGCGCCGGTCTCCTCCGCGCCGTCCTCGCCGGCCTCCGTCCCCGGCGGCACGCTCCCCTCGACGCCGGCCACGACGCCCGGCACGACGACGCCCGCGGCCACCGGGCCCGAGGCCTTCGCCGGCACCTGGCAGACCAGCTTCGACAGCGGCGCGGGCACCAACCGGCGGACGATCACCGTCTACCGCAGCGGTGCGGGCACCGACGTGACGATCCAGGGCGGCGGCGTCCTCGACGACGGCACGTCCTACACCTGCCAGTGGCGCACGCGCGCCTCCGAGGGCGGTACGGCCACCACGCTGCACCTGGGGCCGTCCTCCGTCGTCCAGGCCAACCCCACCTCGGCCTGCCAGCCCGGGTCCTCCTCGGACCTGGTGCTGCTCCCGGACGGCCGGATGCGGCGCGACTTCGCCGACTCCGGCACGAAGGACGCCTCGCTGGTCTACCGGAAGACCGGCTGAACGACCGGCTGAACGCGACGGCGCCCCGGTGGCCTCGATGAGGCCGCCGGGGCGCCGTCGCGCGTGCGGGGGTTACGACAGGAACGAGTTGATCTCGATCGTCTCGTCGCGGCCCGGGCCGACGCCGATCGCGGAGATCGGCGCGCCCGACATCTCCTCCAGCGCCTTCACGTACGCCTGCGCGTTCTTCGGCAGGTCGGAGAAGGTCTTGGCCTTGGAGATGTCCTCGGTCCAGCCCGGCAGCATCTCGTAGATCGGCTTCGCGTGGTGGAAGTCGGTCTGGCTGTAGGGCAGCTCCTCGACGCGCTTGCCGTCGATCTCGTACGCCACGCAGACCGGGATCTGCTCCCAGCCGGTGAGGACGTCGAGCTTGGTGAGGAAGAAGTCCGTCAGGCCGTTCACCCGGGTGGCGTAGCGGGCGATCACCGCGTCGAACCAGCCGCAGCGGCGGTCACGACCGGTGGTCACACCGCGCTCGCCGCCGATGACGCGCAGCTTCTCGCCGTCCTCGTCGAACAGCTCCGTCGGGAACGGACCGGCGCCCACGCGGGTGGTGTACGCCTTCAGGATGCCGATCACGCGGTTGATCTTCGTCGGGCCCACGCCGGCGCCCGTGCAGGCACCGCCGGCGGTCGGGTTCGAGGAGGTGACGAAGGGGTACGTGCCGTGGTCGACGTCCAGCAGGGTGCCCTGGCCGCCCTCGAAGAGGACGACCTTGCCCTCGTCGATGGCGTTGTTCAGGATCAGCGTGGTGTCCGCGACGAACGGCTTGATCTGGTCCGCGTAGGCCAGCAGACCGTCGACGATCTGCGCCGAGTCGATGGCGCGGCGGTTGTAGAGCTTCGCCAGGAGCTGGTTCTTCAGCTCCAGGGCCGCCTCGACCTTCTGGGTCAGGATCGACTCGTCGTACAGGTCCTGGACCCGGATGCCCACGCGGTTGATCTTGTCCGCGTAGGTCGGGCCGATGCCGCGGCCGGTCGTACCGATCTTCCGCTTGCCGAGGAAGCGCTCGCCCACCTTGTCGAGGGTGACGTTGTAGGGCGTGATCAGGTGCGCGTTACCGCTGATGAGCAGCTTGGACGTGTCGACGCCGCGCTCGTTCAGCCCGCTCAGCTCGGAGAGCAGGACCGCCGGGTCGACGACGACACCGTTGCCGATGACCGGGGTGCACCCCGGCGAGAGGATCCCGGAAGGGAGGAGGTGGAGCGCGTATTTCTGGTCACCGACCACCACGGTGTGGCCGGCGTTGTTGCCACCTTGATAGCGCACCACATAGTCCACGGAACCACCGAGCAGGTCGGTGGCCTTTCCCTTGCCCTCGTCACCCCACTGAGCACCGAGCAGCACAAGTGCGGGCACAGGCGTACACCCCTTCCGGGCGGGGCATGTCCAACGTGCACAGGCGGCGTGAGCCCGCTGGTTTCGGGCGTTCACCACCGCCGGAGCCGTCGAACCGGTGCCCCGGATAGACGAAGCCCCTGGCGCAACAGCGACAGGGGCTCTTGCACCGAGAGATTACCTGAGGAAGGACGAAGGTGTCGGCTGCAGACCCGAGCGGAGCGCAGCTGCTCGTCGTCGTCGACCCGGTCGCCAGGCGCGTGGACGGCGAGTCCACGCGGATCGCGCGGGACGTACTGTGCGCCGGAGCGGTGGCCAAAATCGCCCTCCCCGGCGGGCCGGAGGAAGTGGCACGGGCGGTCGCCAGACGCGGCCGCCGCCGCATCGTCGTCATCGGCGACGACCGGGCCCTGCTGCGCGTCGTCGCCCTCCTGCACCGGCGCCGCGAGCTGACCGAGACCCCGCTGGCCTGGGTGCCGGTCGGCGCCCTGCCGACCGTGACCGTGGCCCGCACCCTGGGCGTGCCGCTGGGGGCCGTGGCGGCCGCCAGGGCCGTCCTGGACGGCGAACAGCACCGGCTGGGGCTGCTGGCCGACGAGGACGACGGCGTCGTCCTGGGCGGCCTCTGGGCGCCCGCGGGGGCCGCCGCCACGGCCGCCCACCGGCACGCGCCGGCACGCACCCCGGCCGAGGCGGCCGTACGCACCGCCGCCCGCACCGCCCTGACCCTGCTCACCGGACCCTCCTCCGGGCGGCACGCGGTGCCGGGGGCGGGCCTGCGGCTGCGCATCGAGGCGGACGGGGAGGTGCTGGCCGACCTCGACCGGCCGCTCGGCCGGGTCTCCGTCTCCGCCGGCCCGGACGGCGCGGCGGACGTCGTCGTCCACGCGCCGGCGGCCTCCCCGGAGCCCTTGCGGGTGCGGGCGCGCACGGTGACGTTGTCCGGCCCGGACTTCCGCTACCGCGCGGACAACCGCGTCCGCGGCCCGGTACGCACGCGCACGTGGACGGCGCTCCCGGAAGCATGGCGCCTGACCCTGCCACGGGGGTAGCGGGGCGCCCCGTAGGGGCGCGGGGAACTGCGCGACAAGCCACGACGTGCCCGCAGATTGCCGGGGCGCCGTGGTGGCGCGTGACGAAGATCCGCCGGACAGGGCGCTAGCCCCCCGGCGTCACCAGACCGGCTTCGTACGCGAAGACCGCCGCCTGCGTGCGGTCGCGCAGGCCGAGTTTCACCAGGATGCGGCTCACGTGCGTCTTCACCGTCGACTCCGCCACCACCAGGTGCTCCGCGATCTCCGCATTGGAGCGTCCCTTGGCGACGAGCACGAGCACCTCCGTCTCGCGTTCCGTGAGGTCGCCCACCCGCTCCGGCGCGGCCTGGGCCGCCGTGGGGGCGCCGAGGCGGGAGAACTCCTGGATGAGGCGTTTGGTGACGGCGGGGGCGAGGAGGGCCTCGCCGTCGGCGACGATGCGAACGCCGTCGGCGAGCTGCCGGGCGGAGGCGTCCTTGAGGAGGAAGCCGCTGGCTCCGGCGCGCAGTGCCTGGTAGACGTACTCGTCCAGATCGAAGGTGGTCAGGACGAGGACCTTGGCCCCGGAGTCGGCGGCGATGATCTCGCGCGTGGCCTCCAGGCCGTTCATGCCGGGCATGCGGATGTCCATGAGGACGACGTCGGGGCGCAGTTCGGCGACTTTTTCGACGGCTTGCCGGCCGTCGACGGCCTCGCCGACGACGTCGATGTCGGGCTGGGCTCCGAGGAGGACGGAGAAGCCTTCGCGGACCATCATCTGGTCGTCGACGATGAGGACCTTGATCGTGTTCACGCGGCGGCCTCGGCGGCCGGGGCGACGGGGAGGAATGCGGCGATCTCGTAGCCGCCGTCGGGGGTGGCCTGTGCGGTCATCTCGCCGTCGAGCATGGTGACGCGTTCGCGCATGCCGAGGAGGCCGTGGCCGGCGCCCGGGGAGGGCTTGGCGAGGCGGTCGGGGCGGCCGTTGACGATGCGCAGGCCGAGGCCGACGGGCACGTAGCCGATCTCGACGCGGGCGGTGGCGCCGGGGGCGTGTCGCAGCACGTTGCTGAGGGCTTCCTGGACGATGCGGTAGGCGGACAGCTCCACTCCCTGCGGCAGTGGCCGCACGGCGCCGGTGGTGACGTGTTCGACGTCGAGACCGGCGTCGCGGACGTTGGCGATCAGGGCGCCGAGGTCGGCGAGGGTGGGCTGGGGTGCCTCGGGCTCGGCGGCGCCGAAGGCGTCGGGGTCCTCGGAGCGTACGACGCCGAGGACGCGCCGCAGCTCGGTGAGGGCGGCCACGGCGTTCTCCCGGATGGTGGCGAAGGCGGCGGCGAGCTCGGGCGGGGTGTCCTGGACGCGGTAGGGCGCGGCCTCGGCCTGGATGGCGACGACGGACATGTGGTGGGCGACGACGTCGTGCAGCTCGCGGGCGATGGTGGTGCGCTCCTCCAGGAGGGTGCGCCGGGAGCGTTCGACCTGGGTGACGGCGGCCTGGGCGGCGACCTGCTGCTTGGAGTCGCGCAGGCCGCGGGTCGCGGCGACGACGAAGAGGACCATGCCGAAGAGGACGGCCGTCTGCAGGACGTCCGCGGAGCCGTAGCCGTAGCCGTTGAAGGCGCTGAGGAGGGCGCCGAAGCCGATGGTCAGCAGCCACATCTCGGCGGCGACGCGGGGCCGGGTGCGGGCGGCGACGACGACGGTGACGGCGAGGTGGGAGGCGAATCCGGCGGGGTGCCAGGGGGTGCCGCTGAGCAGGATGCTCGTGGCGAGGATGCCGCCGAGGGACAGCCAGAACGCGCCGATGGGGCGGAAGAGGGTGACCACGATCGGGGCGCAGGCCAGGAAGGTGAGCAGCAGGCCGCCGGTGCCGGGCTGCCGGTCGAGCATGACCAGGGCCAGCAGGGCGGCGAAGGCGGACACGGCGGCGTGCGGCAGCCAGCGCACGTACCGGCGCAGCCGCCGGGGCGTGCGGCGCAGGAGGGGGTTGTGCTCGCTGAGCGGCGGCAGGGGCCGCAGGGCGAACGCGTCGGTGAACAGATCGTTGCGGATGCTGTCCGTGGCGCTCTGCACGACGCGCATCTCGCTGCGCAGGCCGTTGTGCTCGTACGTCTTGTTCACGGCATCAACGGTAGGCAGGGCGAAAGCCTGAGTCGTCAGCTTGCGAGCGGATATACGGGTGTCCGTCTCAAGTACTACGCGGTGCGCCGGCGCAGCACCGCGGCCAGCGTCCAGGCGGCCCGCTCGGCCTCGGCGAAGCGCGTGTAGAGCGGGGCGAAGCCGAATCGCAGCAGGTCAGGGGGGCGGTGGTCGCCGACGACGCCGCGCCGCAGCAGCTCGGCCATGACCGCTGCGGCGTCGTCGGCGGGGCAGGCGAGCGAGACCTGGCCGCCCCGCTCGCGGTGCGCGGCGGGGGTGACGGGCACGGCCCGCCCGGCGGGGACGTACGCGTCGATGCAGGCCAGGAAGAAGTCGGTCAGGGCCAGGCTCTTGGCCCTGACCGCGGTCAGGCGGACGCCGTCCCAGACGTCGAGGGCGGCGTCCAGGGCGAGCAGGGACAGGATGTCGGGGGTGCCGCAGCGGCCGCGCGTCGCGCCGGGGGCGGGGGTGTGGTCGGCGGCCATGGCGAAGGGGCGGGCGTGGGAGTTCCAGCCGGGCAGGGGTGAGTCGAAGCGTTCCTGCAGGTCGCGGCGCACGTAGAGGAAGGCGGGCGCGCCGGGCCCGCCGTTCAAGTACTTGTACGTGCACCCGGCGGCGAGGTCCACGCCGTGGGCGTCGAGGCCGATGGGCAGGGCGCCGGCGCTGTGGCTGAGGTCCCACACCGCGTATGCCCCGGCGGCGTGCAGGGCGGCGGTGGTCGTGGGCAGGTCGTGGAGCCGGCCGGTGCGGTAGTCGACGTGGTTGACCAGGGCGGCGGCGGTGCGCGGCCCGGCGGCGCCGGGGATCTCGCCGGCCGGCACCGCGCGGAGGGTGCAGCCGGTCAGGCGGGCGGCGGAGCGGGCGATGTAGGCGTCGGTGGGGAAGGTGGTGGCGTCGACGAGGATCTCGTCGCGGGCGGGGTCGCCGTCGTGGAGGCGGACGGCGGCGACGACGGCCTTGAAGAGGTTGACGCTGGTGGAGTCGCCGACGACGACCTGACCGGGGCCGGCGCCGGTCAGGGGCGCGATGCGCTCGCCGACGCGTTCGGGCGCCGTCCACCAGCCGGACTCGGTCCACGAGCGGATGCCGAGCCGCCCCCACTCGTGGCGGACGACGTGCGCGAGGCGCTCGGCGACGCCGTGCGGCAGGGCGCCGAGGGAGTTGCCGTCGAGGTAGGCGACGGCGTCGTCGACGGTGAACGCCGCGCGCAGGGCGCGCAGCGGGTCGGCCGCATCGAGTGCGGCCGCCTCGCCGGCGAGCGGCCGGTCAGACACGGCTGCGGGCCGTCCACAGTTCGGGGAAGACGTGCCCGGCGGCGCGCTTCTCCAGCCAGGCGACCCCTGCGGAGCCGCCGCTGCCGACCTTGGCGCCCATGGCGCGGCGGGTGGCGACGAGGTGGTCGTTGCGCCAGCGCCAGACGAGTTCGGCGACCTCGGTGAGGGCCTCGCCGAGGCGGCACTCGTCGCTGCCCTGGTCGCCGGCGTAGACGCGCTGCCAAACGTCCTCGACGGCGGGGTGGGGGGCATAGCGCTGGGCGACGTCGCGTTCGAGGACGTCGGCGGGCACGGCGTGGCCGCGCCGGGCGAGCCAGTGCAGCACCTCGTCGTACAGGCCGGGCCGGTGCAGGGCGGCTTCGAGTTCGGCGTGCACGCGCGGGGCGCCGCGGTAGGGCACAAGCAGGGCCGGGGACTTCTCGCCCAGCAGGAACTCCAGGCGCCGGTAGGTCGCGGACTGGAAGCCGGAGGCCTCGCCGAGGGCGGCGCGGTAGGAGTTGAACTGAGCGGGCGTCAGGTGTGCGAGCGGGCGCCAGGAGTCGTTGAGCGACTGCAGTTCGTAGGTGGAGCGCCGCAGCGCGGCCATCGCCGTGGGCAGGTCGTCCTCGCGCAGGGCGCGGGCGGCGGTGCTCCATTCATGGACGATGACGGTGAACCACAGCTCCATCACCTGCGTGGTGACGAGGAAGACCATCTCGCCGGGGTCGTCGGACAGCGGGTGCTGGAGGTTGGTGAGGACCTGGGCGCGGACGTAGTCCTCGTACGGCGTGGTGCCCTCGAACTCGAGCTGGGGGGCGGCGGGCAGGACTGTGTGCGGCATGGCGTGCTCCTCGGCAACAGTTGCTCCCGGGTAGCGGTCCGCCCCTTCCGTCTCGTCCTGGAGCCCCGGTCCCCTGAGGGCATCGTGCGCCGCGGGCACCGCTCACGGCAAGGGCCTGAGCGGTGCCCGGTCGCTGCCGCGGCGGCGCGCCTCAGCCGAGGATGTCGGCGGCCGTGGGGGAGCTGTCGCGCAGGAACGTGGAGCAGCGCTCGTACTCCTCCTGCTCGCCGATCGCCTGAGCGGCGCGCGCGAGGGCGTGCAGGGCGCGCAGGAAGCCGCGGTTGGGCTCGTGCTCGAACGGCACCGGGCCGTGGCCCTTCCAGCCGTTGCGGCGCAGCGCGTCGAGGCCGCGGTGGTAGCCGGTGCGGGCGTAGGCGTACGACTCGACGACCCGGCCGGCCTCGTACGCCTCGTCGGCGAGCTGCGCCCAGGCGAGCGAGGAGGCGGGGTACTTGGCGGCGACGTCGGCGGGGGCGGTGCCGGAGGCGAGCAGTTCGCGCGGCTCGGGGTCGTCGGGCAGGTGGGTGGGGGGCGGCCCACCGAGCAGGTTCTCGTGAAGGGACATGCCCTCAGTCTGCCGCAGTCCGTCCCGGCTCCTCGCCCGGATCCAGCGGCGGCGCACCCACGCCGCAGTGGTAGGCGCACTCGGGGTGGCAGACCCCGCGCGGGGCGGGCTCGCGCACGGTCGCCCAGGCCAGTACCGACCCGACCACCAGGGCGCCCGCGCACCACAGCATCGCCCGGTCGAACGCCGCGGAGAAGACGGCGGGGTCCCGGTAGGCGTTCTCGCCCATGCCCGCCGCCAGCGGCAGCGCGGCCACCGCGACGAGCCCAGCGGCCCGGGCGGCGGCGTTGTTGATGCCGCTGGCCAGGCCGGCCCGGGCGACGTCCACGGACGCGAGCACGGTCGCGGTGAGCGGCGCGACCAGCATCACCATGCCCAGGCCCAGTACGAGCAGCGCCGGCAGCACGTCGCGCCAGTACACCGCGCCCGCGCCGACGCGGGTCATCAGCAGCAGGCCCACCGCGCACAGCAGCGGCCCGCAGGTCAGCGGCAGGCGCGGGCCCAGGCGCTGGCCGAGCCGCCCGGCGCGGGAGGACAGCAGCAGCATCAGCACGGTGGTGGGCAGCAGCGCCGTGCCGGCCACCAGCGCGGACCAGCCGACGACCACCTGCAGCTGGATGACGGCGAGGAAGAAGAAGCCGCTGAAGGCCGCGTAGACGAACAGCGTGACGGCGTTGACCGCGGAGAACATCCGGTTCCGGAAGATCGATACCGGCAGCATGGGGTCGGCCTGCCGCCGCTCGACGACCACGAACGCCACGCCCAGCAGCACCCCGGCGACGGCCGGGAGGATCACCGCGGGGGACGCCCCCCTGCCGGGTGCGGCGATCAGCGCGTACGTCACGGCGCCGAGGGCGAGCGCCCCCAGGGCGGCGCCGGCGGCGTCGAAGCGGCCGTGGGCCCGGGGATCCCTGGTCTCCGGTACGTGGCGCAGGGCGATGGGCACGCACACGGCGGCCACCGGCAGGTTGATCAGGAAGACCCAGCGCCAGCCGGGCCCGTCCACCAGCCAGCCGCCGACGAACGGCCCCACGGCCGCCGCCACGCCGCCGAGCCCGGACCAGGCGCCCACCGCGCCGGCCCGGTCGTCGGGGTGGAAGACGGACTGGATGAGGGCGAGCGAGCCGGGCGTGAGCAGCGCGCCGCCGACGCCCTGCAGGGCCCGGGCCGCGATGAGCACCCAGGCGCTGGGCGCCAGCCCGCACAGCAGTGAGGCGAGCGCGAACCACACGACGCCGAGTACGAACACGCGCCGCCGCCCGTACCGGTCGCCGAGCGCCCCGCCCAGCAGGATCAGCCCGGCGAGGGTGAGCATGTAGGCGTTGACGGTCCACTGCAGGGCGTCGAGGCCGACGCCGAAGTCGCGGCCGATGTGCGGCAGCGCGACGTTGACGACGGTGCTGTCCAGCAGGGCCATGCCCGACCCGAGGACGGCCGTGCCCAGCACGGCCCGCCCGGTGGGGGTGCCCAGGCGTACGGCGGGACCTTCGGTGTGTCCCTCGGCGACGGCAACGGGGTCGCTCATGCCCCGATGGTCCCTCGAACGGCCGCAGGCGGCCACGCGAAGGGCCCGGCACCCCCAGGGTGCCGGGCCCGTGCGCGAGCCGGTGGCTACTTCAGCTTGGTGCCGGTGGAGCGCAGGTCGGCGCACGCCTTGGTGACACGCTCGGCCATGCTCGCCTCGGCCAGCTTGCCCCAGGTGCGCGGGTCGTAGGCCTTCTTGTTGCCGACCTCGCCGTCGACCTTCAGCACGCCGTCGTAGTTGGCGAACATGTGGGCCGCGACGGGGCGGGTGAAGGCGTACTGGGTGTCGGTGTCGAGGTTCATCTTCACGACGCCGTTCTCCAGCGCGGTGCGGATCTCCTCCTGGGTGGAGCCGGAGCCGCCGTGGAAGACGAAGTCGAAGGGGTTGTCCTTGCCGAAGCGGGCGGCGACGCCCTCCTGCAGGTCCTTCAGCAGCTCGGGGCGGAGCACGACGTTGCCCGGCTTGTAGACGCCGTGGACGTTGCCGAAGGAGGCGGCGAGCAGGTAGCGGCCCTTCTCGCCCAGGCCGAGGGCCTCGGCGGTGCGGACGGCGTCCTCGACGGTGGTGTAGAGCTCGTCGTTGATCTCGTGGGAGACGCCGTCCTCCTCGCCACCGGTCGGGGTGATCTCGACCTCGAGGATGATCTTGGCGGCGGCGGCCTTGGCCAGCAGCTCCTGGGCGATGGACAGGTTGTCCGCGAGGGTCTCGGCCGAACCGTCCCACATGTGGGACTGGAACAGCGGGTTCTCGCCCTTGGCGACGCGCTCGGCGGACAGCTCGATCAGCGGACGGACGTAGCCGTCCAGCTTGTCCTTCGGGCAGTGGTCGGTGTGCAGGGCGATGTTGACCGGGTACTTCTTCGCCACGACGTGCGCGAACTCGGCCAGCGCCACCGCGCCGGAGACCATGTCCTTGCTGTACTGGCCGCCCAGGAACTCCGCGCCACCGGTGGAGATCTGGATGATGCCGTCGCTCTCCGCCTCGGCGAAGCCGCGCAGGGCGGCGTGCAGAGTCTGCGTCGAGGTCACGTTGATGGCCGGGTAGGCGAACTTGCCTGCCTTCGCCCGGTCGAGCATCTCGTTGTAGACCTCGGGGGTTGCGATGGGCATCTGTCCGCTCCTTGGGGTGTTGCGGGTAAGGGGGCGACGGTCATCGTCGCCCCCATCTTCCCAGACTCGCTCAATTACTCCACATGAGGTCCACCACGCTCATACGAGCGGACCTCTGTTTCACGTGAAACGTCAGCCGAGGTCCAGGTCACCCAGGGTGTAGCCGGTGATGTAGCGCAGGCCAGCGCCCTCGATGGCGGAGGAGGCGCCACGATCGACGATCGTCGCCACGGCCACGACCTCCGCACCCGCCTCGCGCACCGCCTCGACGGCGGTCAGCGGGGAGCCACCGGTGGTGGAGGTGTCCTCGACGACCAGGACCCGGCGGCCCTTGATGTCCGGACCCTCGATGCGGCGCTGCATGCCGTGCGTCTTCTGGGCCTTGCGGACCACGAACGCGTCCAGCTTGCGGCCGCGCGCGTGGGCGGCGTGCAGCATCGAGGCGGCGACCGGGTCGGCGCCGAGGGTGAGCCCACCGACCGCGTCGAACTCCAGGTCGGCCGTGGCGTCCAGCATCACCTGACCGACCAGGGGGGCCGCCTCGGCGTCCAGGGTGATCCGGCGCAGGTCGATGTAGTAGTCGGCCTCCTTGCCGGAGGAGAGGGTCACCTTGCCGTGGATCACGGCCTTGTCCTTGATCTGCTGCAGCAGGGCGTCACGCACGTCGGTCATGGCCATGAGCTTAGGCCAGGGCCCGCCAGCTCCACGTCGTGGAGATCTCCAGCGGATCGATCGGCGTGACGAGCCGGGGGTGGGTGTTGAGGCCGTTCGGCGGACCGGACTGCGGCTCGACGCACACCGCCTCGGCCTGCTCGTCGTAGATCACCACCCACTCGGCCCGGCTGGCCACCGTCAGCTCCAGCACGCCCGGCCAGGTGAGCGTGACCTCGACGCCGTCCGGCATGGCGAAGCAGTCGTCCCACGGGCCCGGGCGGGGCTCGATCCGGCGACCGGTGGGCAGGTGGTCCTCGCCCCGCTCCTCCTGCCAGGCGGCGCTGAACGCGATCTCGGCGTCCTTGCCGGTGCCCAGATTGCGCAGGAACCACGGGTGCCAGCCGGCCTGCGCCGGGAAGGAGTCGCCGTACGTCTCCACGCCCATGGTGAGCGTGAGGGAATCCTCGCCCAGCTCCACCATCTGGGTGACGCGCCCGGGGTACGGCCACGGGTCGGCGAGGTCATGGGTGAAGACGGCCGAGGTCTCGTCCGCACGGGCCGTACGCCAGGGGTGGTCGCGAGCGGTGCCGTGAATGGCGTGCGGGCCGGAGTTGAGCGGCATCTGGTGGACCTCGCCACCGTTGCGGAAACGGCCGTGGGCGATGCGGCCGCACCAGGGGACCATGGGGAAGGAGCCGTAGCGCTCCCCCTGCCGCAGGAGCTCCGCTCCGTGGACGCGGAGGCTGCTCAGGCGGCAGCCGTTGGTGGGGTCGACGGTTACGGCGGCGTCGCCGCGGGCCAGGTGAATGAGCGTCACGCCTTCGACGATAGAACGCCGGCCGGGCTGGCGGGCACTCCTGTTACCGCCGACGGCGCAGCGCGCGCCCCACCACAACGGCGCCCGCGATGGCGATCGCCGCCGCCGGGGCGGCCCAACGGAGGACCGCCGTGCCGGAGGCCGTCTCCGGGGCCGGCACCGGCGCGTAGCGCCCCCGCGGGGGTGCGTGGTCGACTTCCTCCGCGCTGCGGCCGATCATCGTCCGGCGCGCATGCGCCGCCTCCGCCGGCGGCTCCTCGTCGTCGAGGCCACCTTCGAGCTCGCCTTCGATCTCACCGTCGAGCTCGACGTCCTCGAAGGACAGGTCCTCGTCCAGCGACGGTGCCGGCAGTTCCTCCTCCGGCTCACCGCCCGGGGTGTCTGCCCCGGACTCCTCGCGCAGCTCCTCCGACAGTTCCTCCGACAGTTCCTCCGACAGCTCCTCCGCCAGCGCCGCCGCGAAGCGGTCCAGCAGGCGGCGGGCCGTGGACTCCACCGTCTTGGGGTCGAATTCGGTGAGGCGGCCGGCCGCACCGACCGTGCCGGTGCAGTTCAGCCGCGTACCGCCGGGCATCTCCTGCGGGTGTGCGCTGAGCGCGAGCGTCACCTTGCCGTTGCCCCGGGCCTCGGTGCCCTCGCCGGAGACCTCGTAGGAGCCGTCCCGCTCGGTCAGCCGCAGGGAGCCGCGGTAGGTGATCGTGGATCCGCCGATGCGCAGCCGCAGCCGCCCTTCGAGTGCGGCGCCTGCCGACGCGTCCTGCTGCAGCCCCGGCACGCACCGGGCGACGCGCGCGGGGTCCGACAGGACCCGCCGCACCGCACCGACGGGATACGGAACGAACACCTCATGCTCCATGGCATGCGAGCCTACCCACCGGGATCCACAGCGGCGCCGCCCCGGTCGAATCCGATCGAACTTTCCGTCGGAAGACGGTCAGTATCCGACCGTGAAGCGCTCACCCACGTGCTTCGGGTTCTCGATCTCGTCGACGAGGGCGACGGCGTAGTCCTCCGCGGAGATACGGCTGTTGCCCTCCGCGTCGACGACGAGGTCGTTGAGCGCGGTGCGGTACGTGCCGGTGCGCTCGCCGGGCTCGATGGTGCCCGCGGGGCTGATGTTGGTCCAGCGGACGTCCGTGGTGCTGCGGTAGTAGGCGAGCGCGTCCCCGTGCGCATGCATGATCTGCAGCAGGAAGCCGGGGATGCCCTCCTGTTCCCACACGAGCTTGCCACCCGGGGTGCGCAGCGAGCCCGCGCCGCCCACGGCGATGATCCGCGGCGCGTCGGCGCCGAGCTGACGTACGCCTGCGACGAGGGACTTCGCGGCGGGTTCGATGGTGGCGATGTGGCCGGGGCCGTCGCCGCCGCCGACGGCGCTGACGACGACGTCCTGCCCTCGGGCCGCGGCCGCCACGGAGACGGGGTCGAGGACGTCGCCGGTGATGACGGTGAGGGCCGGGTGCTGCACCGTGAGCTTGGCCGGGTCACGGACGACGGCCGTGACCTGGTGGCCGCGGTCCAGCGCCTCGCGCAGAATGCGGCTGCCGATCGTTCCGTTGGCGCCGAAAAGCGCGATCTTCGCCATGGGACCTCTCCTGGTTCATTGGTGAATCACTGTTGTGCTCACCGACCACGCTAGGCACGCGGGGGGCGCGCAGCCAGGTAGGCTCGCGCCTGCTCATGGTGAAAAAACGACACGATGACCTGGTCGACCTCGCGTATGCCGCCCCGCCCGGCACCCCGGCCGGCGTGGAGGTGCTCACCTTGGCGCAGATGCGCCGACGGGCGCCGCGGGGGCTGCTGGCCCGGCCGCAGCGGCTGGACTTCCATCAGATCATCGCCGTCGACTCCGGCGCGGCAGCCCACACCGTCGACTTCACCCGCCATGCCCTGGACGAAGGTGCCGTGCTGTGGGTGCGGCCCGGTCAGGTGCAGCAGTTCGGGGAGGTGGAGGCGCTGGAGGGCACCGTCGTCCTGGTGGATCCGGGCTTCCTGCCGCCGGGCACCGCCGTCTCGCATGCGGCGGACGACCCCTTCCGCCCGGTGCTGTGGCGTCCGCAGGGCGCCGACCGGGAGGCCGTCTTCTGCGCGGTGCGGCATCTGGCCACCGACTTCCGCACCGGCAGGCACCTGCCGGCGACCGTGCATGCCGAGGTGCTGCGGCACCTGCTGTCGGTGCTGGTGCTGCGGCTGGCGCACCTGACCGCGGCGGCCCGCCGGGCGCCCGGGCCGGCGGAGGCGTTCGTTCGCTTCCGCGCCGCCGTCGAGCGGGACTTCGCGCACCGGCACCGGGTGGGCGACTACGCCCGGGAGCTCGGTTACGCGCCGCGCACCCTGGCCCGGGCGACGCAGGCGGCGGCCGGGGTCGGGGCCAAGGAGTTCGTCGACCGGCGGGTGATGCTGGAGGCCAAGCGGCTGCTGGCGCACAGCGAGCTGCCGGCCGTGCGGGTGGCGGAGCACCTGGGCTTCGAGGACGCGGCGAACTTCTCGAAGTTCTTCCAGCACCGGGCCGGCGTCTCGCCGGGCGCCTTCCGTGCCGCCCTGCGGCAGCACGGCACCGGCTGAGCACCGGGGTCGTGGTCAGTCGTCGTACCGCGGGTGCATGAGGGTCGACGGCAGCAGGCCCGGCGGGCGGTGGGTGCAGGGCCGCAGGCCCGGGCCGTGCAGGCCGACGGGCTCGCGGGCGGCGAGCACGAAGCCCCAGATCCGGGGCCGCTCCCCCGGCCCGGGCGGGCCGGCGGCGGTGTAGGGGGTGGTGCGCAGGCCCACGGAGCGCACGGTCTCGTCGACCGTCCACAGGGTGGGGGAGCCGGCGGGGTCGCCGGTGTCGCCGCCGTGGACGACCATGCGGCCGTCGGGCACGAGGGCCCGCTCCACCAGCCCGTAGAACTCCTGGGAGTACAGCTTGGTGCTGGGCGTCACGCCGGGCCCGGGCAGGTCGGAGACCACCACGTCGTACGGCCCGTCGCCGGCCCAGCGTCCTTCGCGCAGCCAGTCGAAGGGGTCGGCCGTCACGCAGTGGACGCGCCGGTCGTCGTACGCGCCGTGGTTGAGGGCGACGAGGTCGGGGTCGGTGCGGGCCAGGCGCAGCACCTCCGGGTCGCGCTCGACGACGGTGACGGAGGCGACGCCGGGGTGACGCAGCACTTCGCGCACGGCCAGCCCGTCGCCGCCGCCGAGGACGAGGACGCGGTGGTGCGACCCGGTCATCGCGGGGCGCACCAGTGCCTGGTGGTAGCGGGAGGCGTCGGTGCCGCTGACGCGCAGGTGGCCGTCGAGGAAGAGGGAGACCGGGCGGCCGCTGCCGCCCCCGCCGGTGAGCACGACCTCCTGGACCTCGGAGTGGACGGCCACGCGGACGTCGGCGCCGTAGACGGCGTGCCGGGCGGCGCGCTCGAAGGGGCCGCTGAGCAGGGAGCAGACGGCGAGCACCACCAGCACCAGGCCGTTGGCGGTGAGCAGGGCCCAGCGGGCCCGGGCGCTCAGATCGCAGCGGAAGAGCCACAGCACCAGGGCGCCGCCCGCCACCGCGTTGACCGCCCCGGTGACCAGTGCACCGGTGAGCTGGCCGAGGACGGGCAGCAGCAGGAAGGGGAAGGCGAGACCGCCGACGAGCGCGCCGACGTAGTCGGCGGCGAACAGGTCGGCGACGGCGCCTCCGGCGTCCTGGCGGCGGATGCGCTGGATGAGGGTCATCAGCAGCGGCACCTCGGCGCCGATCAGGATGCCGATGGCCAGGGAGAAGGCGACCAGGGCGAGCCGGGCCTGCCCGTACCAGGCGAAGCAGGCGTACAGCGCCATGGCGGACAGGCCGCCGGTGAGCGCGAGGACGGCCTCGACGACGGCGAAGCCGAAGGCGGCCCGGCGGCGCAGCCGCTTGGCGAGCAGGGAGCCGACGCCCATGGCGAAGACCATCACCGACAGCACGACGGATGCCTGGGTGACGGAGTCGCCGATCAAGTACGAGGCGAGGGCGACCAGTTCGAGCTCGTAGACCAGGCCGCAAGCCGCACACACGAAGACGGTGGTCAGGACGGCGAGGCGGCCGAGCCCGGCCGGTACGGGCAGCCGCGCCGCTACCGGGCGCTGGTGGACCATGCGGTAACGCTACGTCACGAACAAGCGCCCACTTGTCACCCACAAGGGTTTAATGCGCGCCCCGGGCGTGACTCGGCCGCCTTTCGGCCGGCCGCCGCGGGGCCGTTTCTCACCGCTCTCACAGGGTGACGGGCATGCGCACCCCCACCCGGGTCCTGGTGGCCACGAGTCTGCCTTCCTGCGGATAGGCGTGCCAGGTGCGCCAGCCGATCTGCCCGTCGCTGCGCTGGGCGAGGAGGGCGGTGAAGGCGTTGGGGTCGCCGGGAAACGTTCCGGCCAGCCCGTGGGGGTGGTCGGCGACCAGAGCCAGCAACTCCTGGGCGCGTCCGGTGAACGAGCAGCGCGTGAGCGTCTCCACGCGCGCCGCGAACTCGTACTCCCACGCCCCCACGCGCTTGGCGACCCCCAGCGGCAGGGGGGTCTGGCTGCCGGGTATGCAGGCGACCGTCTCGGAGCAGACGCCGTTCTCCTCGGTGAGTATGACCTGGTGGGAGGCGCCGAGCAGGCGCAACTGGACGGTGGAGTCCGCCAGTTGCAGGTCGAGCACCGCCAGCGCGGGAAGGGGTTCCTTCCCCAGGCACCAGGCGAGGTCGGCGGCGCGGGTGTCGGTGTAGGTGGTCTTGAGGGTGGTGAGCATGGGTCGGCTCCGCGAGCAAGCAGTGGAGGGTGGGCCGGCCCGGTCCCGATGGACACCGTCGAGTGGTTCCGCCGCGGTGTCCCGTCGAGGTGCGCCGGCTCATGCCCACATTTGAGGTCCTCGGCTCCGTTCCGGTGGAGGAATCCTTGTACCTCCGCGAGCCCGGGGAATCCGGGGAGGTGCTCTCAACGTGGCTCTGAATGAAAGGGAATCACGAGTGCAGCGGTGCCCACAGCAGTTTTACCCATCATCTGCAAGTTTCCATCCACGCGAGGGCCATACAGTTCAAATGTTCAACAGACCAGCGCACACACGTTCACGGGAATGGCGTTCAGGCCGCGTTCACGAGCTTCTCGACCGCTTCGACCACTGACTTCTCGTGCTTGCAGAAGGAGAAACGCACCCAGTGCGCAGGGGCGCCCGGGCGCAATTGGAAGGCGGACGTCGGAATTGCCACCACCCCGGCGCGCGAGGGGAGTTCACGGCAGAATTGCACGCCGTCCGTGTACCCCCACGCGCGGATGTCGGCCTGGACGAAATAGCCCGCCTCCGCCCGGTAGGGGCGCAGCCCGGCCCGGGCAAGCCCCTCGCTGAGCAGGTCGCGGTTGCGGCGCAGGGTCTCCCTGAGCTCCGCCGCCCACACCTCCACGCCCCCCAGGGCCCGCGCGAGCGCCTCCTGGTACGGCGTGCCCGACGCGTAGGTGAGGAACTGCTTCGCCGCCGCCACCGCACCGACCAGCGGCGCCGGACCGCACACCCAACCGACCTTCCAGCCGGTGACGTTGAAGGTCTTGCCGGCGGAGGAGACGGTGACCGTGCGCTCGCGCATGCCCGGCAGCGCGGCGATGGTGCGGTGCTCGCCGTCGTCGTAGACCAGGTGCTCGTACACCTCGTCCGTCACCACCACCAGGTCGTGCTCCTGGCACACCTGCGCGATCGTCTCCAGCTCCGCAGCGGTGAAGACCTTCCCCGTGGGGTTGTGCGGGGTGTTGAGCACCAGCACGCGCGTACGGGCGGTGACGGCGCCGCGCAGGGCGTCCGCGTCCAACACGAAGCGCTCGCCGTCCTCCGCGAGCGGTACGGGCACCAGGCGCGCCCCCGCGAAGCGGGCCACCGCCGGGTAGGCGTCGTAGCAGGGGTCGAAGGCGAGCACCTCGTCACCCGGGTCGCACAGCGCGAGCAGGGACGCCGCCAGCGCCTCGGTGGCCCCGGTGGTCACCAAGACCTCGCCCTGGGGCGCGTAGGCCAGCCCGTAGCGCCGCTGCTGGTGTGCGGCCACCGCTTCGCGCAGGGCGGGGAAGCCGTACGCGGGCGGGTACTGGTTGGCGCCGGCGAGCACCGCGTCGGCCACGTCGCGCAGCAGGGCCGCGGGCGCGTCCAGTTCGGGCACGCCCTGGCCCAGGTTGACCGCCCCGGTGCTCCTGGCGAGCTCCGTCATCTCCGTGAAGACCGACACCCCCGTGCCCTGCACCCGCTGCGCCGCGCGGCCCCGCGCGCCCCTGCCCGTACCGCTTCCGGCCGTGGTCATGCCCACTCCCCTGGATCGTCCGGTCGCCGGCCCCGGGGATCGCCCCCACCGGCGTCGTCGGGATCACCATAGGCGGGCCCGCCCGCGCGCCCCAGGGGTCGCCGCAGCCCACCTCGTCGCAGCCCTGTCGCAGCACACGGGCCGCGGTCCGCGGGGCGCGACACTCCCGGGTGCCGCCGAGCGGGTGGAAGGGGCACCGCTTACGGGCGTTTCCCGGTCGCGCGCGCGAGGCGCGCGCGACATGGTCGGTATGCCCGGATCGTCACGTCAGCAGCCCCCCGCATCGCACCGGAGGTGCCCCCGTGTCCGCCGACGCCGCCGCGCCCGTACGGGCTCCGGAGCCGCGCCGCGCCCCGGAGGAGCGCCGCCCGTGCAGGGACCGGGTGCTCCAGGCCTTCGACCGGGCCCTGCCCGCGCTCGGCCTGTACGCGGTGGTGCGGATGACCGGCACCATCGCCATGGCCGCCTGGGCCCTGTGGATCGGCAAGCACCCGCGCACGCTGCTGGGCCACCTGTGGGACGGCATCTGGTACGCGGGCATCGCCCGGCACGGCTACGGCCTGGTCGTGCCCTCCCCCACCAGCAAGGGCGTCGTCTTCAACGACCTCGCCTTCTTCCCGCTCTTCCCCGGCCTCGTGCGGGCCCTGACCACCGTGCTGCCGATCACGCCCGTCACCGCCGGACTGCTGGTGTCGGGGGTCTCGGCCCTGGCCGCCGCCTGGGGGCTGTACGCGGTGGGCGAGCACCTGTACGGGCGCCGGGTGGCCACCGCGCTGGTGCTGCTGTGGGGGCTGCTGCCGCACGCGATCGTGCAGACGATGGCCTACACCGAGTCGCTGATGACCGCGCTGGCCGCCTGGGCCCTGTACGCGGTGCTCACCGGGCGCAGGCTGGCGGCCGGCGTCCTGGCCCTGGCCGCGGGCCTGTCACGGCCCAACGGGATCGCCGTGGCCGCGGCCGTGTGCACCGCCGCCGCGCTCACCCTGTGGCGCGATCCGCGGGCCCGCACCGACGCACGGCTGTGGGCGGGGGCGCTGCTGGCGCCCCTGGGCTGGGCCGGGTACGTGCTGTGGGCGGGCCTGCGCTCGGGGCACGGGGTGCTGGGCTACTTCGAGGTGCAGCGACTGTGGGGCTCGCGCTTCGACTTCGGCCAGAACGCCTTCGGCTTCGTGCGGCACCTGATCGTCGGGCGGGACTCCCTGGCGTACTACGCCACGCTGCTCATCCTGGTCGTGGCGCTGTTCTCGCTGGTGCTGCTGGCCCTGGACCGGCCGCCGGCCGCGCTGCTGGTGTACGTGCTGGTGCTCGTCGTCATCGCGGTCGGCGGCTCCAGCTACTTCGCCTCCAAGCCGCGCTTCCTGCTGCCGGCGTTCCCGCTGCTGCTGCCGGGCGCGCTGGCCATGGCGAGGGCCCGGCCGCGCACCGCCGCCCTGGCGACGGTCGCGCTGGCCGGGCTGTCGTTCTTCTACGGGACGTACCTGCTGACGGTCGCCAGGGTCCCGATGTGAAGAGCGGGGCTTCAGCCCTCGTCGTCCGGCTTGTCGTCGCCGGACTCGAAGTCGGCCTCCAGGCCGAGCTGCTCCGCGAGCCACTTGTCGAACTCGATCGAGGCGCGCACCCAGCTGACCGTGCTGGAGACGAAGTGCTCCAGCGCCACGCCGACGCCGATCAGCATCTGCGCCTCGCCGATGAGGCGGACGGTGCCGTCGTCGTGGGTGTGGGTGTAGACCTTCGGCCACAGGGTGCGGCGGTTCCAGTCGTCGATGGCCTCGAGGATCTTGCCCTTCTCCTCGATGGCGTGCGGACGGTCGTAGAACGTGCGCACGGAGAAGACCTGCTGCTCCTCCTCGCCGCGGAACATGAAGTACGTGCGGAACTGCTCCCACGGAGCAGCGAGGTCGCCCTCCTCGTCCACCACGTACTTCAGCTCCATCTGCTCGAGGAGCTGCTTGATCAGGTCCTGGTCGGGGATGACGGGGCCGGTCGGGCCCGCCTCAGGCTGCGGTTCGGGCTGGCCCCCGAAATTCGGAATCGAGGACGGGTCGATGCTCACCGTTGACTTCCCTTCGTACGGTCTACCGCCATCCTCCCCCATCACGGGCGGGGGCTGGTACCCCCGCCTCGCCGTATGTCACAGGCTTTTCGCCGCGGCCTCCTGACGTGCGGCGGCGCGGACGGGGGCGACGGTGAGCTCCTGCCCGCCGTCCGCAACCGAAACCCCCACCGTGTCGCCGTCGCGCACCTCGCCCGAGAGGATCGCCCGGGCCAGCCGGTCGCCGATGGCCGTCTGCACCAGGCGGCGCAGCGGGCGGGCGCCGTAGGTGAGGTCCGGTGCGGCGCCGGCCTCCTCCGGCTGCCCCAGCCGGGCCAGCCAGCGCAGGGCGTCGGCGTCGACGTCGAGGGTGAGCCGACGGTCGGCCAGGCGTCGCTGCAGGTGACCGATCTGGATCTCGGCGATGCGCTCCAGCTGGCCGGTGCCCAGCGGGTGGAAGACGACGGTGTCGTCGAGGCGGTTGAGGAATTCGGGGCGGAAGGAGGCGCGGACGGTCTCCAGCACCTTCTCCTTCTTCTGCTCCTCGCTCAGCAGCGGGTCCACCAGGAAGACCGAGCCGAGGTTGGAGGTGAGGATGAGGATGGTGTTACGGAAGTCGACCGTCCGTCCCTGGCCGTCCGTGAGCCGGCCGTCGTCGAGCACCTGCAGCAGGATGTCGAAGACCTCGTGATGGGCCTTCTCCACCTCGTCCAGCAGGATCACGCTGTACGGCCGGCGGCGCACCGCCTCGGTGAGCTGGCCGCCCTCCTCGTAGCCGACGTAGCCGGGCGGGGCACCGACCAGGCGGGCCACCGAGTGCTTCTCGCCGTACTCGCTCATGTCGATGCGGACCATGGCCCGCTCGTCGTCGAAGAGGAAGTCGGCCAGCGCCTTGGCCAGCTCCGTCTTGCCCACACCGGTCGGGCCCAGGAAGAGGAACGAGCCGGTGGGCCGGTCGGGGTCGGCGATGCCGGCCCGGCTGCGCCGCACGGCGTCCGAGACCGCCCGGACGGCCTCGGCCTGCCCGATCAGCCGCTTGCCGAGCTCCTCCTCCATGCGCAGCAGCTTCTGCGTCTCGCCCTCCAGCAGGCGGCCGGCCGGAATGCCCGTCCAGGAGCCGACGACGTCCGCGATGTCGTCCGGGCCGACCTCCTCCTTGACCATCAGGTCCTTCTCGGCGGCCTCCTGCTCGGCCTCCGCCTCGGCCCGCGCGGCCTCCTCCAGCTCCCGCTCGACGCCGGGGATCTCGCCGTAGAGCACCTTGGAGGCGGTGTCGAAGTCGCCGTCGCGCTGGGCGCGCTCGGCCTGCACCCGCAGGTCGTCCAGGCGCTCCTTGAGCTCGCCGACCCGGTTGAGGGACTGCTTCTCCTTCTCCCAGCGGGCGGTCAGCCCCCGCAGCTCCTCCTCCTTGTCGGCCAGGTCGCGGCGCAGCTTGGCCAGGCGCTCCTTGCTGGCCTCGTCCGACTCGTTGTTCAGCGCCAGCTCCTCCATCTTCAGCCGGTCGACCGCGCGCTGGAGCTCGTCGATCTCGACGGGCGAGGAGTCGATCTCCATGCGCAGCCGGGAGGCGGCCTCGTCGACCAGGTCGATGGCCTTGTCCGGCAGGAAGCGGGAGGTGATGTAGCGGTCGGACAGGGTCGCCGCGGCAACCAGTGCGGAGTCGGCGATCTGCACCTTGTGGTGCGCCTCGTAACGGCCCTTGAGGCCGCGCAGGATGGCGATGGTGTCCTCGACGGACGGCTCTGCGACCAGTACTTGCTGGAAGCGCCGCTCCAGCGCCGGGTCCTTCTCGATGCGCTCGCGGTACTCGTCGAGGGTCGTCGCGCCGACCATGCGCAGCTCGCCGCGGGCCAGCATGGGCTTGAGCATGTTGCCCGCATCCATGGCGGAGTCGCCGCCCGCGCCCGCGCCGACCACGGTGTGCAGCTCGTCGATGAAGGTGATGATCCGGCCCTCGCTGGCCTTGATCTCGGCCAGGACGGTCTTCAGCCGCTCCTCGAACTCACCCCGGTACTTCGCGCCCGCCACCATCGCGCCCAGGTCGAGGGCGACCAGGCGCTTGTTGCGCAGCGACTCGGGGACGTCGCCCTTGACTATCCGCTGGGCGAGGCCCTCCACGACGGCGGTCTTGCCGACGCCCGGCTCTCCGATGAGGACGGGGTTGTTCTTGGTGCGCCGGGAGAGCACCTGCACGACGCGGCGGATCTCGTGGTCGCGCCCGATGACGGGGTCGAGCCTGCCCTCGCGCGCGGCCGCCGTGAAGTCCGTACCGAACTTCTCCAGCGCCTTGTACGTGCCCTCCGGGTCGGGCGTGGTCACCCGCTGCCCGCCGCGCACCTTCTCGAACGCCTCCAGCAGCCGGCCGGCCGGGGCGCCCTGGCGCGCCAGCAGCTCGCCGGTGGCCCCACCCTTCGCGGCCAGGCCCATCAGCAGGTGCTCGGTGGAGATGTACTCGTCGCCCAGATCCCGGGCACGGTCGGCGGCGTCCGCCAGCGCGGCCAGCAGCTCGCGGTTGGGCTGCGGCGGCGCCACGGTCGACCCCTGCACGCTCGGCAGGCCCGCCAGCAGCCGCTCGGCACCCGACCGCAGCGCGGCCGCGTCCGCCTCGACGGCGGCCAGCAGATCCATCACGTTCTCGTTGTCCCGGCCGGCCAGCAGCGCCAGCAGCAGATGCGCCGGCGTCATGTCGGCGTGGCCCGCCGTGACGGCCCGGTCGTTGGCGGCGCTGAGCGCCTCCCGGCTCTTGTTCGTCAGCTCGGCATCCACGGCCTGCGCTCCTCCTCCTGTCCGAACGGCAGCATTGCTTGGGGCAACGTCCGATAAGTTGAGTCTATTCCACTCAACCCGACAGGGGCAGCCCCCTCACCCGAAAAGTGCAGCGCACACCCGGACGGGCGCGCCCCTCGGCGCGGCCGCCCCTGACCTAACCTGGCCGCATGGCCCTCGACCTCGACGCCCTCGACGCCGCCTACCTCAGCTTCTGGCAGGAGCGGCACGTGTGCACGCTGACCACCCTGCGCCCCGACGGCTCCCCGCACGTCGTCCCGGTCGGGGTCACCTTCGACCCGGCCACCCGCACCGCCCGGGTCATCTGCAACAAGAGCAGCCGCAAGGTCGCCAACGTCCAGGCCGCCGGCCCCACCGGCGCCCGCGTCGCCGTCGCCCAGCACCAGGGCCGGCGCTGGGCCACGCTGGAGGGCCGCGCGATCGTCCGCACGGAGGCGGACGCGGTGGACGACGCGGTACGGCGCTACGCGGAGCGCTACGGCCGGGTGCCCTCGCCCAACCCCGACCGGGTCCTCATAGAGATCACGGTCACCCGGGCGCTGGGCCGCGGCTGAGATCACCCCTACGAGGCCCGGCGGGTCAGACGGGTCAGGGTCACGCCGTTGGGGAAGGCCGTGCGTTCGGCGACGTCGAAGACCGTCGGGTCGAAGGCGCCGTCGAAGGCCGGGATCCCGTCGCCGGCGACGACCGGGTAGCTCTTGATCACCAGTTCGTCGATCTCGGACAGCAGCGCGCCCGCGAGCTTCCCGCCCCCGCAAAGCCAGATGCCCAGCGTCGAGCCCTCCTCCCGCTTGAGCTCGCGCACGAGCGCGAGCGGATCACCGGGCACGACGGTGACGGCCGGGTCGATGTCGGCCTGCAGGGTGCTGGAGACCACGTACTGGCGCAGGTGCGCGTACGGGCTCGTGATCCCGGCATCCAGGGCGGGGCGGTACGTGCCCAGACCCATCAGGACGGTGTCGAAGTGCCGGTTGGGCGCGTCGGTCACGCCGAACGCGGCGCGCAGGGCGGTCGGCACGGTCTCGGGGTACAGCGTGCTGGTCCAGGCGGAGTAGGCGGCTGCCTGCGCCTCGTCGCCCTGGGGAAAGAAGTCGTACTCACCGCCGGGGCCGGCGATGCGCCCGTCGAGGGTGACGGCGACGTAGTAGACGAGCTTGCGCATGCCTTGACCACTCCTTACGTAGTACTCTGAGCGAAGTGATCCGAACCGTAGTACTACAGCTGGAGTGGTGTCAATGGTGAGACGGAACGACGAGCGACGCGCCGCCCTCGTCGACGCTGCAATCGAGGTACTGGCCGCCGAAGGCGCACGCGGCCTCACCTTCCGGGCGGTCGACACCGCCGCCGCCGTCCCCACCGGCACCGCCTCCAACTACTTCGCCAACCGCGACGACCTCCTCACCCAGGCCGGCGCCCGCGTCTACGAACGCCTCCAGCCCGACGAGGACACGATCGCCCGGCAGCGAACCGCCGGCCGCGACCGCGAAACGTACGCGCAGCTCATGCGCGAACTCGTCGGCCGCGTCGCCGCCTTCCGCACCGGCTATCTGGCCCTGCTCGAACTGCGCCTGGAAGCCACCCGCCGCCCCGAGCTGCGCAAGGTCCTCACCGAGCGCGTGCGCGCCGACATCGACGCCAACCTCGCCTACCACGAGGCCTCCGGCCTGCCCGGCGACGCGACGGCCGTCAAGCTGCTCATCCTGGCCCTGAACTGGCTGATCGTGGAGCAGCTCACGCTGCCGGACGTCTTCACCGAGGAGGAACGGGAGCAGCTGGTGACGGCGGCGGTGGAGCGGATCGTCTCCGCCGACTGAACACCACCGGGCCGCACGGCTACGCCGTCACGGCGCGCTCGTCCAGCGCCGACGCGGCTCGTTCACGCCGTACGCCTCGTGCAGTGGCGACGCCAGTGCCCCGTAGGGGCGCGGGGAACTGCGCGCTGAGCCACGACGGCGCGGCACCGACCCACACACGGGTCCGCCCCAAAGGGGCGCGGGGAACTGCGCGACAAGCCACGACGCGCCCGCACGTGGTGTGCCGGGGGGTGCGTCGGCTGCGGGCCGCCGGTGGCCGATCGCGCCCACGCGGCGGTAACCGCAGATCGGCACTGCCCCGCGCCCCTACGGGGCGCCCAGCCGCCCGCCTTTGGCCGCCCGCACGAGGGCTGCCAGCGTGGCGGGGGCGGTGGTTATGACGACCTCCGGGTCGTCGCTCTCGCGAAGGGCGATGGCGGTGCCGGTCGCTGCGACCTCCACGCAGTCGTTGCCCGGTCCGTTACCGGAGAAGGAAGCCTTTTGCCATCTGCCTGCCATCGCCTGTCAGAGCTCCTGCGCGATCCGTCGAATGAGGTCTTTCGTCTCCTCCGGGCCGAGAGCCGAGGATTCGGCCCGCCGCAGACGATCGCGGTAGTGGACAAGTTCGTCCGCCGCGTCGAGGAAGACGCTGCCATGCACGTGATCGATCAGCACGGTGTCCAGCTCGGGCACGCGGCCCGCCGCATAGAGCATCGAGGACCCCATACCCGCGAACCCGTCCGCCGAAAATGGCACCACGCGTACCGTGACGCCGGGCCTGGCGATGCTTTCCAGGAGGAAGTCGAGCTGCTCGCGGGCGAGCCGGCGGTCGCCCACCTTCATGCGTAGGGCCGCCTCATGGATGATCGCCGTGAATGGCACAGGCGATGCCCGGTCCAGAACAGCGCGACGACGTCCGCGAAACTCGACGACCGCGTCGAAGTCGCTTGGCTCGGCGTCGGGGCGCAGATAGCGGAAGAGAGCGCGCGTATAGGACGCGGTCTGCAGAAGACCCGGGATGTACACGATCTGCAGGCTCGCCAGACGCTGCGCATGCCACTCGAGTTCCACCAGGTCGATGTCGGCCGGAGTGACGCAGCCCTTGAACGTCTCCCACCAGCCTCGCTCCTGGCGGCCCGTAAGTCCGGCCAGCGCATCGATGTAGGCACTGTCGCTGCAGCCGTAATGCGTGGCGAACTTGCGCAGCCGCTCCTCGCTCACGCCGAGGCGACCGATCTCAATGTGGCTCATCCGCATGGGCGTTACGCCCAGCTGCGCGGCGGCCTCGCGGGCAGTCAGGCCCGCGCGCTCGCGCATCTTGCGCAACTCGGCACCGAGGCGCGCCTGTCGCGCGGTGGGGTGGTTCCTGGGCGGCATGGGGCCAGTCTCCCTGCTGCGAACAGCGTGACGCCACGCTGTGCCCCGATGGGGCGAACATCGGCGACTCCGTTGCAGCGGGGCTACATAGCCCCCTACGTTGAGTCGTGTGCCGCACACGCAGCGGCACCGTTCCGGCCCGCGGAAGTGCACCGGGCTGCCCCGAAACGCGGCAGCGTCCGGCAATGACACCGCTTCGGCCGCCTCACCCCACCGCAGGAGGCGACATGCTGCTGCCCTTTCCCGCACCGACAACGGTCGGCGCCGGCATCGAACCGTTCGAGTACAGCCTGCTCGTGCCGCACGACGCGAGAGCGGTCCGTGTCGCCCGTACGACCCTGCGCGCCGCGCTGCTCGCGCACGAGCTCGGCGAACTCATCGGCCGGGCCGAGCTTCTGGCCAACGAGATGCTCACGAACGCCATCGTGCACACGAGCGGCACCGCCGAGCTCAGCCTGTGGTGGTCGGAGTGGCGGGTGCTGCGCCTGACCGTGCGGGACGACTGTCCGCGGCCGCCAACTCCCCGCATCGCGCGCCCGTACGGGGAGAACGGCCGGGGGCTGCGCCTGCTGCAGGCGCTCGCGGACCGCTGGGGCCACGCCCCCTCCCCCGGCGGCGGAGCCAAGTCCGTGTGGTGCGAGATCAGCGGCGCTTGATCGTCAGCGCACCGCTGCCCGTCGAGGCATCGATCCGGTACTTGCCGGAGGAGTCGTTCTCGACCTCGATGTCCTTGCCGCCGCTGCCGGTCTTCGCCGCAACGCGGTACGCGGCGGCCGGGACGGCGAGGTCGACGGCGCCGCTGCCGGCGTCGACCCGGACGTCCTGGGGCGACGACAGCGTGAGGTCGATGGCTCCGCTGCCGGTCTTCGCCTGCACCGGTCCGCCCCCGAGGCCGCGGCCGGTGATGGCGCCGCTGTCGGCGCGGACGTCGACGGGACCCTTCACGTCCTTGACGTCGATGGCCCCGGAGTCGGTGGACACCGACACGGCACCCGTCTTCTTCAGGGTGAGGGCGCCGCTGGAGTTCTTGCCGGTGACGGGGAGGCCGGCCGGCAGGTGGACGGTGTAGGCGACGGCGCAGTCGTCGCCGCAGCCGCGCAGGACGAGGACGCCGTCCTCGATGCGGTGGGTGGCGCCCTGGGGGCGGTCGCCGCCGTATTCGACGCGGCGGTGGAGGCCGACGTTGGTGCCGCCGTCGTCGCCGATGAGGGTGACGGCGCCGGATCCGTTGTCGATGCGGACGGACGTGATCTTCTGGGAGATCGTGGTGTCGTCCTCGAAGTCCTTGTTCAGGAGGCTGCCGCAGGCGCCGAGTGCTCCGACGGCCACGCCGGTCGCGGCGAGGGCGGTGATGAGACGGAGACGCGCGCGCATGAGGGTTCCCACCGTTCGTGAAAGAGGATCAGACACGAAAGAGGCTATGTGCGCGAGCAACCGGCGCCCATGGGGGATTCCCCTGATGCGCCCCCGACCCGGCCCCTGACAGGGGCCGGGTCGGGGGCGGTCGTTCAGTGCTTCTTCTGGTCCCGCTTGGGGCGCCAGACGACCAGCGCGCTGGCCTGCTGGACCTCCTGGTAGGGAACGAGGTCGCGCCGGTACGAGGCGTGGACGGCGGCCTCGCGCTGCTGCATGGCGGCGGCGGCGCCTTCGACCACGGCCTGGAGTTCGGCCACGCGCGCCTGGAGCGCGGCGACCTGGGTCTCCAGCTCGATGATGCGCTTGATGCCGGCGAGGTTGATGCCCTCGTCCTGGCTGAGGGTCTGCACCTGGCGCAGGAGCTCGATGTCACGGGCGGAGTAGCGGCGGCCGCGGCCGGCGGTGCGGTCGGGGGAGACCAGACCGAGGCGGTCGTACTGCCGGAGGGTCTGCGGATGCAGGCCCGACAGCTGGGCGGCTACGGAGATGACGTAGACCGGCGAGTCGTCGGTCAGCTCGTAGGGGTTGCGTCGACGGCCACTACCTTCCATGGCTCAGGCTCCCTTCGCGGCCTGGAACAGTTCCGCTCGCGGGTCTTCGCTGGCGGTCGCCTCCCGATAGGTCTCCAGGGCTTCCCGGGCCTTGTCGTCGAGGCTGGTGGGCACGGCGACCTCGACGGTCACCAGGAGGTCGCCGCGGGTGCCGTCCTTGCGGACGGCGCCCTTGCCGCGGGCGCGCATGGTGCGGCCGTTGGGGGTGCCGGCGGGCAGCTTCAGGGTGACCGGGGGCCCGCCGAGGGTGGGCACCTTGATCTCGCCGCCGAGGGCCGCCTCCGCGAAGGTGACGGGGACCGTGACGGTGAGGTTGTCGTCCTTGCGCCCGAAGACCGGGTGGGTGCCGACGCGGACGACGACGTAGAGGTCGCCGCTGGGGCCGCCGCGCTCGCCGGGGGCGCCCTTGCCGCGCAGGCGGATCCGCTGGCCGTCGGAGACTCCGGCGGGGATGCGGACCTGCATGGTGCGGGCGGACTTGGCCCGGCCGCTGCCGTGGCAGACGTCGCAGGGGTGCTCGGGGGTGAGCCCGCGGCCCTTGCAGTCGGGGCAGGGGTCGGTCAGCGAGAAGCCGCCGCCGCTGCCCCGGGAGACCTGGCCGGTGCCGACGCAGGTGGGGCACACGCGCGGTGTGCCGTTCTTGTCGCCGGTGCCGGAGCACGCCTTGCAGGCGGATGCGGAGGACATGCGCAGCGGGACCGTGGCGCCCTCGACCGCTTCGGTGAAGCTGAGGGTGACCTCGGACTCGATGTCCTGGCCGCGACGCGGCTGGGTGCGGGTGGCACCGCCGCGGTTGAACAGTCCCCCGAAGACGTCACCGATGCCGCCGCCTCCGCCGAAGCCGCCGGCGCCGCCCTGGGCGCCTCCGAAGAGGTCGCCCAGGTCGAAGTTGAACGATCCGCCGGCGCCCGGCCCGGCACGGAAGCCTCCGTTGCCGAACAGGGCGCGCGCCTCGTCGTACTCCTTGCGGCGCTTGGGGTCGGCGAGGACGTCGTTCGCCTCGGAGATCTCCTTGAAGCGCTCCTCCGCGGAGGCGTCGCCCTTGTTGGCGTCCGGGTGGAACTCGCGGGCGAGCTTCCGGTACGCCTTCTTGATCTCCGCCTCGGTGGCGTCCTTGGGGACGCCGAGGACCTTGTACAGATCCTTTTCGAGCAGGTCCCTGCTGAGGCTCATCCTCGACGTCCCTCCTTCCTCGTCATCCGTTGTGCGTCAGCCCTCGTCCGGGCCACCGCTCTCCTCGTCCGACGACTCGTCCTCGGCCTTGGGCTGGGCGCCGGGCTGGGGCTCGGCGACGGCCACCCGCGCGGGGCGGATGGTGCGCTCGCCGATGCGATACCCCGGCTGCAGGATCTGCACGCAGGTCGTCTCGGTGACGTCCGGCGCGTAGCTGTGCATCAGCGCCTCGTGCACCAGCGGGTCGAAGGGCTCGCCCTCCTTGCCGAACTGCTGCAGGCCCATCTTGGCGGCGACCGTCTCCAGGGACTCGGCGACGGACTTGAAGCCGCCGACGAGCTCGCCGTGGTCACGGGCGCGACCGATGTCGTCGAGGACGGGCAGGAGCTCGGACAGGAGGTTCGCGACGGCGACCTCCTTGACCGCGGCGCGGTCCCGCTCGACCCGGCGACGGTAGTTCTGGTACTCGGCCTGGAGCCGCTGCAGGTCGGCGGTGCGCTCCCCGAGCGCCGCCTGTGCCTGGTCCAGCTGTGCCTTGAGGCCTACCTCGACGAGTTCCTCGCCCGTGGGGGCCGGGCCGGCCGGGCCCGCCTGATCGGCGGACCCGGCGGCCTTCGCCGCGTCGTCGGGAGCGGTCGGCTCGGAGGGGCCTTCAGGCTTCTCGTTCTCGTTGAAGCCCGGGGTCTCCTCCGTCACGCCGACGCACCACCCTTCGGCTTCTCGTCGTCGACGATCTCGGCGTCGACGACGTCGTCGTCGGCCTTGGCCTGGTCGGCGCCCGGGGCACCGGCGGCGGCCTGCGCGCCCTGGGCGTCGGCGTACATGGCCTGGCCGAGCTTCTGGCTGACCGCGGCGACCTTCTCGGTGGCGGTGCGGATCTCGGCGGTGTCCTCGCCCTTGAGCTTGTCCTTCAGCTCACCGATGGCCGTCTCGACCTCGGCCTTGACCTCGGCGGGGACCTTGTCCTCGTTGTCCTTGAGGAACTTCTCCGTCTGGTAGACGAGCTGCTCGCCCTGGTTGCGGGTCTCGGCGGCCTCGCGGCGGCGGTGGTCCTCCTCCGCGTACTGCTCGGCCTCCTGGCGCATGCGGTCGACCTCGTCCTT
>NZ_JBFAPE010000029.1:0-69908 GCF_040675615.1 Streptomyces sp. NPDC049585
GCTGGAGGTCCCGCTCCGCGGGACCTCCAGCGCTGCGCGCTGGAGAGCGAACCGCCGCGCTTCGCGCGGCGGTTGCGCACCCGCTCCGCGGGTGCGAACTGGCCCGCTTCGCGGGCCAGTTGGGCCGCTCGCTTCGCTCGCGGCCCGCCACGGCTTCGCCGTGGACGCCTCCTCCGCTTCGCTTCGGAGGCTGAAGAAGTGTCACGGGGCGCTGCGCTTCCCGTGGGTGTGTCCGCTTCGCTCCCACACCTGGTGACGAGGTGCCTGCGGCTTCGCCTCCGGCTCCTCGTCAAGGCCCGCTGCCGCGGGCCGAGCTGGCTACGGGGGTGGGGGTCGCTGTTCATGTCGGGTTCCAGTGTAGTGGGTGCATCAGCTTGATACAGCATGTACCGTCGGAGGAAATGGGAGACACCCCCGGGGGGGCTCATGGGAGCTTGGGGCAAGGTGATGGGCGGGGATGTGAATGCAGTGGACGGTCCAGGACAAGGCCCGGGATTCGGTACGGCGGCAGAGCAGCAGTCTCATCTCTGCGCAGGTGGCGGAACCGAGTGGCCGAGGCCGCTGTCCGCGAGCAGGAGACGCTGGAGCAGTTGCGGAACCCCTCAAGGGAGGAGGCACTCCTTCTCAGCCCCGACCCGGCGGAGCTCGCGGAGCTATGGGCCGCGAAGCATGTGGAGTGGCAGCGGGTCGCCGCGCTGATGGAGGTCTCCGGTTGGTCGACGTACCTGCCCGCGCAGGATCGCGAGGGGTCTGCCTGGGCTGCGGGGAGCGGGACGAACGGCGCCGGCAGGCGCTGGAGCGTCACGCGGCCTTCATGGAGCAGCGGCGGCAGGCCGTGCACGAGGTAGACACCTGGGTCCGGCTGTCCGCGGGGGCGGGCCGGCTGGCGCGGGAAGCAGCCGAGCGGGCCGGGATGCGGCCGGAGGAGGTCCTGGCGCAGCTCGTCGAGCGCGTCGCAGTCGATGCGGACGGTACGGTGTCCGTCCCGCCCTTCACCCCTCACCGGTGAATTTTCGAAGCGGATACTAAAAAGACCAGGAGAGGAATTCTCAATGTCCTTGATTCCGCTCAAGGAACACCAGGTCGACCAGAAAGCGGCTTTCCGCAAGTGGGTGGGATTTCCCGCAAGATCGTCTGTGCCGCCGGAGGGTGCGCGGGCCACGATCGTGTCAGCTACCGGGTCCGGAAAGACGATCATGGCCGCTGCTTGCGCGCTGGAGTGCTTCCGGGACGGCCGGATCCTGGTGACCGTGCCGACCCTGGACCTGCTCGGGCAGACCGCCCAGGCGTGGCGTCTGGTGGGGCACCGGGCCCCGATGGTCGCGGTGTGCTCGCTGGAGAACGACCCCGTGCTGAACGAGCTGGGGGTGCGCACCACCACCAACCCGATCCGGCTCGCGCTGTGGGCCGGGTCCGGGCCGGTCGTCGTGTTCGCCACCTACGCCTCGCTGGTGGACCGCGAGGACATCGACGCTCCCGAGGGCACGCGGAAGGTTCGCGGGCCCCTGGAGGCCGCCCTGGCAGGCGGGGAACGGCTGTACGGGCAGCAGATGGCAGGCTTCAACCTCGCCATCGTGGACGAAGCCCACGGCACCGCCGGTGATCTCGGGCGGCCGTGGGCGGCGATCCACGACAACGCCCGGATCCCGGCGGACTTCCGGCTGTACCTGACCGCGACTCCGCGCATCCTCGCCGCGCCCCGGCCTCAGAGGGGCGCGGACGGCCAGGAACTGGTGCTGGCGTCGATGAGCCAGGACTCCGAGACCTACGGGCCGTGGCTGGCCGAGCTCGGGCTGTCGGAGGCGATCGAGCGGGGCATCCTCGCCGGGTTCGAGATCGACGTCCTGGAGATCCGCGACCCCTCCCCGGTCTTCGGGGAATCGGACGAGGCGCTGCGGGGCCGGCGCATGGCGCTGCTCCAAACGGCGCTCCTGGAGCACGCCGCCAGGTGGAACCTCAAGACGGTGATGACGTTCCACCAGCGGGTGGAGGAAGCCGCCGCGTTCGCGGAGAAGCTCCCCGAGACCGCAGGCGAGCTGTACTTGAACGACGTCTCCGACGAGGACTTGGCGAAGGCGGAGAAGCTGCCCGCATCGTCGATCGACGCAAAGTTCTACGAGCTGGAAGCCGGCCGCCACGTACCCCCGGACCGCGTCTGGTCGGCGTGGCTGTGCGGCGACCACCTCGTCACCGAGCGGCGAGAGGCGCTGCGCCAGTTCGCCAACGGCGTCGACGCGGCGGGCCGGCGCGTGCACCGGGCCTTCCTCGCCTCGGTGCGGGTGCTCGGTGAGGGCGTCGACATCACCGGCGAGCGCGGTGTGGAGGCGATCTGCTTCGCCGACACCCGCGGCTCCCAGGTCGAGATCGTGCAGAACATCGGCCGCGCGCTCAGGCTCAACAAGGACGGCAGCACCAAGGTGGCCAGGATCATCGTACCCGTCTTCCTCCAGCCCGGCGAGGACCCGCAGGACATGGTCGCCTCCGCCAGCTTCCGCCCCCTCGTAGCCGTCCTCCAGGGCCTGCGCAGCCACGATGAGCGCCTGGTCGAGCAGCTCGCCTCCCGCGCCCTCACCCACGGACAGCGCAAGGTGTACATCCGGCGCGACGAAGAGGGGCGGATCGTCGGGGCCGGCGGCGAGGGCGACGGCGAGGACCAGGAGCATGACGCCACCGACGCCGCTGCCGAGTCGGCGCTGCTGCACTTCTCCAGCCCGCGCGACGCGGCGACCATCGCAGCGTTCCTGCGCACCCGGGTCTACCGTCCGGAATCCCTGGCCTGGCTGGAGGGCTACGAGGCGCTGCTGCGATGGCGCCGGGAGAACGAGATCACCGGCCTGTACGCCGTCCCGTATGACACCGAGGTCGAGGTCGGCGTCACCAAGGACTTCCCCCTCGGGCGGTGGGTCCACCAGCAGCGCAAGACGCTGCGCGCCGGCGAACTCGATCCACACCGCAAGGAGCTGCTCGACGCGCCAGAGGCCGGGATGGTCTGGGAGCCCGGCGAGGAAGCGTGGGAGAACAAGCTCGCCGCGCTCAGGTCGTACCGGCGCGCCACCGGGCACCTCGCCCCCCGGCAGGAGGCCGTGTGGGGTGAGGGCGAGGCGATGGTGCCCATCGGGCAGCACATGGCCAACCTCCGACGGAAGGGCGCGAAGAACGGCCTGGGCAAGGACCCGAAGCGCGCGGAGCAGCGAGCGGCGCAGCTGGCCGCGATCGACCCCGACTGGAACTGCCCGTGGCCGCTCAACTGGCAGCGGCACTACCGCGTCCTCGCCGACCTGGTCGACGCCGACGGCCACCTGCCCTACATCGCCCCCGGCGTCACCTTCGACGGCGACGACATCGGCAAGTGGCTCCAGCAGCAGCGCGAGCCGGGCGCCTGGGCACAGCTGTCGACCGAGCAGCAGGAGCGGCTGACCACGCTGGGCATCAAGCCGCTGGAGAAGCCCTCTCCCACCCCGGCGGCCGGTCGTGCGGCGAAGGGGCCGAGCAAGGCGCAGCAGGCCTTCCAGCGGGGCCTGACGGCCCTCACGCAGTGGGTGGAACGGGAAGGCCACCGGCCTGTACCACGCGGCCACAGCGAACAGATCACCATCGACGGCGAGGCCGAACCGGTCGTCGTGAAGCTGGGCGTGTGGGCATCGAACACCAAGCAGAGGCGCGACAAACTCACGGGGGAGCAACTCGCCGCGCTCGCCGCGCTCGGACTGGAATGGGCGAGGACGTAGAAGCCACTCGGGCTACTGTGCGTCGATGCAGGGCTCTTGGGCGCGGAAGCGCACACGGGTTTGCGGCCAGGGCGTCGCGCTGTGGTGGCCGGAGCAGCCGACGCCTCCGCAAAGAGGTCGTGAGTCGCGCGCCGGCCTGCCGTTGATCAGCGCCACCCGCCCGTACGCCTCATAGCGCTCGCGGCTGTCCTCGCCGTCTACCAGATCGTTGGCGAGTTCCTGCTTGGTGCAGCGTGCGAGATCCGTGCGCGAAACGCGCCGCTTGCTGAGGATCATGGCCATGATCTCCGCCTTGGAGTGGTCGCGCATCAGAGCGTTCCTCCGCTGGAGGAGCTCATCGGCGAGCTCGACTTCGGCCGCGGGAGACGGCGTGATCGACTGACGGATGTACTCGGGGTCCTCGTCCGCGCCGAAAACCATGATGCAGTGCGCGTGCGGTACGCAGACGGTGATCTTGCCCGGATTCTCAGCCTGCGCCTCGGCGGTGGCGCGTACCCAGTTGAGGGCTTCGTGGTAGCTGAGGTTTGTGCCCTGCTCGCGTGCAGTGCGCTGGAGTTCGCGGGCGCGCTGCTGCTCGGTAGTGCGTTTGGTCATGGACGGGTCCTCTCGGCACCGGGTTCTCGCCCCCACACGGCAACCCCGGCTCGATGGATCGTCAAAGTGTTCGTCGAGCGGTCCGTTGATCCCGGAAGACCTTCCACCAGTGTTCCGGACGGTGTGGGTGTCCGGGTGCGGTGTGGGCGTCGGCGTAGCCCAGGGCGTCGGCCCTGCGGGCAGGATACCGGCTCGGCCGTCGGCTCTTCCCTTCGTCGGCGACGACGAGGCGGTGGTGTTCTCCGCGTACGGACGGGCTTGTAGCTTGCCTCAGCCAGCGCTGTCCCGAGAATGCAGAGACTGGCAGGCCGGGGCAGACGCCGTGGGAGAACTGAGGCGACGAACTGCAGGTGCCGGCTCTGCCGGCTGGCCGCTGGGAAAGGCGGTCGTGGGACAGATCGAGCAGGGATTGGTGCGCGCGTTGCGCACCCGCCCCGTTCCTTCAAGCACCGAGGCCCGCCTGCGGTTTTTGCTGGCAGCGCACCGTGGTTCCACCCGGAGGGTGGCCACCGTGCTGGGGGTGTCGCAGCGCACCGTGCAGCGGTGGGTGACGAAGAGACCAGGAGCGCGTCGTCCTCCAGGCCCGACGCAGATCCGGGTGATCGAGGAAGCAGTCCTGGCCCGATGGCAGCCCCGGGTACGGGCACGCCTGCGTGCCCAGGCCGAGGCGGAGGGGTTCGTCTTCCATACCCGGGCGCGATTCGGGTTCGCTGCTGCGGCCGGCTCCTCGGACGACCCGCGGGTGCGGTGGATCACCCAGGACCTGCCGGGAGAGGTAGCCCGGGAGCTGTTCGCCGCCCGGGATGCCGGCGCAGGCGAGCAGCAGCAGACGGTGATCCTCGCCCGCGCGCTGGGACACACCTACTTCCGTGACGAGGGCCGCCGGGCCCACGGTCTGCACATCGCTTTCAGCGACGTCGAGTTCGCCGACTTCTCAATCGGCTGAGCCTGGCCCGTCGCGTAACCAGGTCAGGGTGTTCAGCGTCGCGAGGGCCTGACGCGACTGGCCGGCATGGCTTCGTACCTCTCGGCTTCCTGCCGCTCGCGCCAGTCCCACTCCACACGGCCGACCGGGCCTTTGCGGCGGGCCGCGGGCGGCTGGGGCGGGCGCAGCATGGCCGTCTCCGCCACACGCAGCAGGTGCCCACGGTCACCTGGCGCGGCAAGCAGTTCCTGATCCTCGCCGGAGAAGAGCCGGGTGAAGCAGGCCGCGGCCCGCAGGAAAATGCCCGCCCAGGGTGGTACGGAGTGGGCGGCGCAGCCGTCGGTGTAGCGGGCGCGGTCGTGCAGGGCGAGCGTGGCCGCAGCATCGTCGTAGTCGCGAGGCCGTGCGGTGGCGAGTTGCTGGAGAGAGGCGCCGGTGAACAGCGCGGCGGCGACAGCCGCGGCCAGGCGAGGATGTGCGGTTGCCGCGTGCAGCCGGCGGGCGACTCGCTGCGCGGTGGGCACGGTGAGCGGCACGGGTGGTGGGCGGTGCCGCCAGATGATCGGGGGCGGTGTGCACGGGCCGGCGCAGGGGCGGGGGCTGTCGTAGGAGACGAGACGGTCCAGTGCGGGCAGGGTGAGCCACCTGTCTGCTGGCCGGGCGGGCTCGTCTGGTGGTGAGGGTGAGGCGACGGGTGAGCCGTAGTAGTGGCGGCGGGCTGCCTGGAAATCGGTGGTGACGGAGTACTCGACCGTCCGCAGGGCTTGGTGCAGGGCGGCGGGAAGGCGGGGGCGGTGGCAGACCAGGGTCAGGTGAATCCCGGTGAGGGCCTGTAGCTGCAGGAGGCGCATCGCGCGGCGGGCGGTGAAGCGGTGTGCGCGCAGGACGGTCAACCGGTTCACGGGCAGAGCGGTCGTCCAGGCGGCAGCGGCTTCCCAGGCGGGCTGACGGCCGGCGGGGAAACGCCCCGGTAGCAGGGGCGGCTTGCCCAGGGCGACGAGAAGGTCATGGGCGAGGCCGGTCTTGCTGGTGGTGCCCGGGCCGGGGTGCAGGGTGATCCGGCCGGACGGCAGATGGTGGGCGGCCAGGGCGGTGTGCGTGTGGATGACGTCGTCGCCCGGGTCGATGACCACGACGACGGACGGCGGTGGCGCGGTGAGCGGCATGGCGGTGAGGTGGTCAGGCGAGGCGGCTGAAGGCCCAGCGCAGCAGTTCCTGGTCGACGCGGGGGCGGCCGGTGCGGGCCAGGGCGGTGCGGGTGTGGGCGGTCAGCTGGGCCCAGGCCCGGAAGTTGCCGTGCGCGGCGTGCTGGTCGGCGAACGTGATGTCCTCGGGATCGGCATCGGCCCAGATCGGGTGGAACAGCGGGATGACGTCGAGGACCTCGCTGGGGGTGAGGCGGGTGAAGTGCTGCCAGATGAAGATGCGGGAGGAGAGCATCGGTTCGCGGCGCAGCACGGTGTGGCAGCCCTCCCCGCCGACGAAGATGATCGCGAGCTGAGTGGAGGGCTCGTCCCACAGGTAGCGGAAGTATTCGAACGCCTCCCCGTTGAGCCACTGGGCCTCGTCCACCAGGAAGGTGCGGGGGCGTTCGGCCAGGGCGGTCTTGAGCAGCCGGTCGAATTCGCTGGGGTGGCGCGGCGGTTCACCGGCCAGGTCGAGGGCGGTGAACAATTCGTAGCGCACCGCGCGGGCGGTGGGACGGGCCCGGAAGGTGATCTTGCGGACGTCCTCGTGCGGTTCGAGTCCCCGCAGGCAGGTGTTGACGGCGAGGGTCTTGCCGAAGCCGGCGCCGCCGTGGATGCACATCATGGCGCGGGCGGCAACGGTGTCGGTGATGTTCTCCCTGGCGGTGAGCAGGGCGCGGGTGGTGACCACGGAGGCGTCGGGCAGGTCGACGTACTGGTAGGTGGCCGCGGTCACGAGGCGTCTCCGTCTTCGTCGGTGGTGGGAGGTGCGGGCCGCCCGCCTGGGCCGTCGGGGGCGGAAGCGCCATCACGGCCGGACGGGTACGGGACGGGCGGGCCTGGTGTGGTCAGCGCGGCCAGGGACGCCGGGGTGCGCCAGTCGGCCGGGGGTGCGGCGGGCGGGATGAGGTCCGGCATCGCGAGCTGCGCGAGGTCGGTGTCGGCGCTCTGGGCGAGTTCGGCATCGGCCTGCGCACCGGTCAGCGCACCGAGCCGCCGAGGGGGCTCGGCCTGGGTGGCTGCGGCGTAGCGCTCCCGCTGGGAAGCTTCGAGATCCTTCTTCAGACGGCGGGCACGGGCGGACCGTGCCCTTCGTACGGCGCTGATCTGTTCGTCGGTGGCCTGGTCGGCCAGGTCCGCGGGGCCCAGGTAGCGGCCGGTGGCGGCGTGGTAGACCTCGATGCGGTGGTCGTGGTGGGGCATGAAGCGGATGCGGACCTGGATCCCGGCCTGGCCGGTCATCCACGGCCCCACGTAGTCGCGCCTTTTGAAGCGGATGCCGCGGGTGGTCAGCGTGCGGGTGCCGGCGTCCTCCAGGGTGAACGTCCACAAATCCGCGGCCGGCACATCCCGCAGCGGGGTGGGATCGTCCTGCCACGCCTGAAGCGGGGTCTTGCCCTGCAACGGTGAGGGGTGGTGCTCGGTGTTCCACCAGAGCGTCCAGGCCAGAAGCCGAGCGGTGAAGTTCTCGAAGCCCAGCAGCACTTCGTCCTTCGGCCGGGAGGGGCGTTTGCCGGGGCGCGGCTGGCGGGCATAGCCGGGCAGCGCGGCCAGGAACATGCTCTCCACCGCCCGGTTCAGCCCCTCTACGGTGCCCTTGAGGTGAGGGGTGTAGGCGGGCAGGTCCTCCACGGTGACGTCGAGGAGATCGAACGCGGCGGTCACCGTCCTCGACAGGAAGTCTTTGCCGCGGTCCACCCGCACTTTCTCGGGCAGCCCGCCGAACGGGCCGTAAGGCTCTTCGCGCAGGACCGCGGAGCGCAGCGCGGCCAGCACCGACTCCCGCGACGGATGCCCCGGCGTGACCGCGACGCCGGTGATCGCGTTGGTCGCGCAGTCGGTGAACCAGGTGATCCACGGCCTGCGAGCCTTACCATCGACATCGACCAGCACCGGCGCCTGGACGTGATCGGTCTCCCACACCTGGTTCCGCCAGCCCCGCGGCCGGGCCAGAAACACATCATGCTTACGCGCCGCCCCCTCCCCACCCGCAAGCCCCGCCCGCTCCCCCAGCGTCAGATCCCGCTGGATCGCCCGGTGCAGCGTCGGAATCGACGGAGGCGGCTCCCCCTCGCCCTTGGCCGCTCGAGCGGTCAGCTCGCGATGGACCGCCGCGACGTTGCCCTTCCACAAGGCCAGCAGGCGCCGCACTTCCGGAGTGACGGAAAAGCGGTCTTTGCTCTGGGCCCGCGCCCCGGGCTCCGCGGCCGCGGACTCGTCACGCTCGGCAGCGGCAAGCCACCGCCACACCGTGCGCTCGGTCACTTCCAACGACTGAGCCATCAGCCGTACATGCCGGGTCGTCAGCTTCTGTTCCTGCCGCAGGGCCAGCAGCCTGCGCACGGCAGGGCCGCGCAGCGCCGACAGGGAGGAAGAAGGCAGACCTCCCCGCGCGTCCGGGCCGTCCCCGTGCACGCCGGAGCGGGAAGCGCCCTCTGTCGGCCCGGCCGCGCCGGTCACAGCGGCCCCATGAGCCGTGCGCAGGCCCGCTCCAGCATCCGGCGGTCCACCACCGGCCGGCTCTTGCCGTAGGTCTCGGCGGTCAGGTGCGAGGTGAGCTTCGCCCAGGTCCGGAAATTGCCGTGTCCCACATGCTCGTCCACCCACGCGACATCGTCCTCGCTGACGTCCTCCCACAGGGGGTGGAAGGCAGCCATCACGGTGGCCACCTCGCGCGGGATGAGGCGCGGCACCAACTCCCAGGTCAGCACCCGAGAGGCCAGCGCAGGCACGCGGCGCAGCGCCCGTTCGCTGCCCGCGCCCGCCAGCACGAGGGCCGTGTCCGTGTCCGGGTGGTCCCACACCCCGCGCAGAAACTCCAGCGCCGGCCCCGGAAGGCGCTGTGCCTCGTCCAGCACCAGCACACGGGGCTGCCGTAGCGCGTTCACCAGCATCAGGTCGGCCTCCCCCGCCCCGCGCGGCAGACGCCTGCCCAGCTCGAGGGCGTCCGCGAGCACGCGGCGCAGTTCGGGAACCGTCGGGTGCACACCGACGTGGACCCGACGGACCCGGGCGGGGTGCGGCAGCTGGGACAGGGCGTACTGCAGCGCGACGGTCTTGCCCTGGCCGGCGTCGCCGTACAGACACACCACCGCCCCGACCGCGGCCGCGTGCGCGACCGTCCGCAGCACCGACCGCACAGCAGGCGTGTGCACCACCTGCGCGCCCGGCACCAGGACCGGGACCTGCGCCAGATGCTTCTGCTCCCGCAGAAAAACCTGCCCGCCTGTGCCATGGCCGGCCACGACGTTCAAGCCCAGCTCGCTGAGCGGATCGGGCCTACGCGGCCCGGCCACCTCAGGTTCCCGCTCGACCATCAACGCCCGGCCCGCCCGGCGGTCCCGGCGGATCACCCGGTGCAGTGTCGACGCCGACGGCACCGAATCCCCGCCGCCAGCCGCGGCCAGCCGGCGCCTCAGCTCAGCGACATTCCCTCCGACCTCGCCCAGCAGCGCCCACACCTCGTCCGACACCGCATAGCCCTGCCGGACCGGCGCCTCCAGCTGCCCGGTCGTCTTGGCCTGCTCCAGCCAGCGCCACACCGTACGCTCCGAGACACCCACTGTCTCAGCGACCGCACGCACATGCCGCGCGGCCAGCTCCCCCGCCTGCTGCCGCTCCAGCAAACGACGCACCACCAACCCCCGGGGCAGCACAGCTCCACGGCTGGCCCTTACCTCTTGATCCACCCCACGATCACACCGGCCCGGCCCACCTCACCGCATAAGAACTCTCAAACCTGAGACAGCATCAGCTGCCATGCGGTAAAGCCCCACGACAGCGATCCCACCCCTCAATCTCTCACCTCATGACAGCAGCCCACCCACCCAAAAACACCCACTGACCAGTCCCGTAACACCAACCCCTGGATTAGCGCGACCGACTCTCACCACCACCGACACCAACCCGAGAGATCGCAACGATCTTGGGCGCCTTCTCTATGCCGTCCGGACAGCCCGCCGCAATCGGACATAGCTCGTCCAGGAGCCTGGACAGACCCGCTCCTGGCAGCGCCGGACCGAGACCACCGGGGCAGACCACACGAGTGCAGATTTGCATCGGGCCGGGGACGCTATGCCACAGTGGGCCCTGCGATGCGCCAGGCGCTCCGCCACCGATGCGGCGGCCCCCGGAATCCCCCATCCCCCATCCCCGAACCACGGTTCCGGCCCCGCTCTGCGCAGATCCGGACCATCCGCCCGCCCTTCCGTCACAGAGGAATCCTTCCCCCAAGAACGATGCAGGCGACGACCCTTTCTCCCCAGACCGCAGACCTGTTCACCCAGGGCCTGGAGCTGCAGACCGGCTCGGCCCTGCTGCGCTTCGGCGCCGCGCGGCCACGCCCGGCCGACCGGATCAGCTGGTCCGGCGACGGTGCGGTGGCCTGGCTCGACGAGCCGCGCGGCCACCTGTGGAGCGTCGGCGAACCGACCGCAGCAGCCGGCCTCACCCTCCGGGCGGCTCACCAACTTCCCGGCACCGTACGAGAGTTCACCGGACCACGGGGTACCGACGTGCTGCTCGGCCGTCACCTCGCAGTGGCCGACCCGGTCGCCTGGGCCTTCCGATGGACGCTCGACGAGCCGCCGCTCCATCCAGCGGAGAAGCAGGTGACCGAGCTGGACGAGGCGCACCACGACGAACTGCTCGCCTTCCTCAACGAACACAGCCCGGCCCACTCGACCGGGCCCGGCTCCTCGGGCGTCCGTCTCTGGGCAGGGATCCGTGACGCGGGCGGGCGGCTGGTGGCATGCGGTGCCATGAGCAGTCTGCGGGACAGCGGCGCGCCGCTGATGGCGTCCGTCGCGAGCGACGCGGCCCTGCGCGGCCAGGGGCTCGGCGCGGCACTCGCCTCGTGGCTGACCCGGTACGCCGTCCGCCGGTACGGCGTCTGCACACTGTGGCAGCTTGCCGACAACACCCCTGCGGACCGGCTCTACACCCGCCTCGGCTACCGCAACGAGGACCCCTGCGTGGCCGCGCGGATCCGCATCCACTGACCGGCAGCCACTGACCGGACTGCGCTCGATGACCCGTCCCAGCCCTCGACATGCACGGGAGCGGTAGTTCAAGCGAAGGCGCCTACGGTGGCCGCATGGGGATGGCCCGGCCGGACGGCCGGGCCATCCTGTCACGACGCCACAGTTCTCAGAGGACCTGCGATTCCTCTCGCGCCACCCGGGGTGCCGTGTCCGCCGCTGCCATGAGCCGGGCGGGGGCGGCTGCCGCCGGGATGCGCCTGTTCGTCGCCCAGACCATCAGGCCGCAGGCCGCGAAGCCAGCGCCGAGGAAGGCGGAGGCCGCCCAGCCGTGGAAGGCGTAGACGGCGGTGGTCGAGGCAGCACCGAGGGCGGAGCCGAGCGAGTAGAAGACCATGTAGCTGCCGATGACGGTGCTGAGGCGATCGGGGTGCGCGGAGATTAGCAGGTGCTGGTTGCTCACGTGCACGGCCTGGACGGCGAAGTCGAGGGCCACGATGCCGATGACGAGGAGCCACAAGACCCAGGTGAGCTCGCCGATCGCCGCCCAGGCGAGGATCAGCAGGAGAAGGGCGAGCCCGGTGACCGGAACCGCTCGTCCCACGTCCGCCCACCGTCCGGCACAAGCCGCGCCGAGGGCACCGGCGAGCCCGACGACGCCGAACAGGGCGATCCGGCTCTCGCTCAGGTACCACGGCGCGTCCGCGAGCGGCAGAGAGACTCCACTCCACAAAGTGCCGAACGACGCAAACAGGAAAAACGCGATGAAGCCACGGGAGAGAAAGAAACAGTCCATTCGCTGCGGCTGATCAACGCCGGCCACACGGGCATCGAGACCTCCGAACAGCTCCAGGCCCTCCCGGCCGGCCTGCGCGATCACTGGTACAACCAGGGCTACTACGGCTCGATGAGCCACAACCTCAAGGCGGTCTACCAGCGGTACATGGGCTGGGACGACGGCAACCCTGCCCGCCTGTGGGAGCTGCCGCCCGTCAAGGCGGGCGCGGCCTATGTGCAGGCGATGGGCGGCGCCGAGGCCTCGTCGACACCGCCCAGCGGGCCTACGACAGCGACACCACCGACGGCCTGCGCCGGGCCGCCGAACTCCTCAACCACATCCTCTTCGCGGCCGCCGCCGAAGACGGCAGCCCGCTGGTCGAGCCGCAGGTCTCACGCGCCAAGGAACTCCAGGCCAAGGTCTTCACCCAGCTCGGCTACGGCAGCGAGAACGGCACCTGGCGCAACGCCTACCTCACCGGTGCCCAGGAGGTCGTCAGCGGCCCGCAGCCGCTGATCACCAGCCAGTCCTCCGCCGACCTGGTCCGCAGCACGACCCTGGAGCAGTACTTCTCCGTCCTCGCCCGCAGCATCGACGGACCGAGGGCCGCCGAACAGCACCGCACCCCCATCGCGCTCAAGTGGGTCTTCACCGACCCCGACGCCGACGGCAAGGTCGTCGAGACGTGCACCACGACGCTCCGCAACGGCGTACTGGTCTTCGTCCACGGCCAGGACCGCCTCGTCGACGTACCGCAGGCCACCATCACGCCGAGCCGCAAGACCCTCAACGAACTGGCCGCAACCCCCGGTTCAAGGAGAACTTCGACCAGGCCCTCCAGGACAAGCAGATCACCCTGGAAGGCGACAACGCCCAGGAAGCCGCAGACGCCGTCTTCAGCACTCCCCCCCCACGCACACAACTGCACAGCACAGCCCCGAGCCGATCTCACCCATCCGTCGCAGGCGGGATATCCCACACGCTCCAAGGACTGACGCAAAGGCGTTGCGAAGCACGACGGGCCCTGAGCGAGCCGCGCCCGCGGGAGGGCCTCGACGGGGTTACCGCCGCTGTACTGGTCACCGTCGGTGGTGTTGATGTGAGCCGGTGGCGAGGGACGGTTGCCGTCACGCCGTCCGCCGGGGGCCCTTCCACGCCGTGCGTTCGGCGTGCGCGAGCCAATCGAGGTACCACTGGGCGAAAGTCATGCGCTCGGCCCCGTTGTGGCGCTTGGGGGCAACGCCCTCGCCCAGAGCCTGGACGTCGTCCCAGACGGTGCCTGCCTCGGGTCCGGTCACGGCGAGCACGGTGTAGTAGCCGCAGCCCTGGCTGCTGAGGTAGAGGGTGCCGGTGAAGAGTTCCTCACGCAGTTCGTCGTCGCGGGCGTCCCAGGCGCGGTAGGCGGCGGAGAACTCCTCGGCGTCGGTGAAATGCTCGCCGGTCGGCTCGTTGTACTGGTGCTCGTCGAAGAGGTCGCCGATCTCCTGGGGGCGGAAGGGCACGGCCAGGTTCTTCGCACGTTCCTTGGTGCTGTCGGTGCCAGGTCGCAGGGGGAAGATTCCGTAGTCGGGGCCGGCGCCGCCGGCGCCGACCTCCACCAGGAAGGTGCGGTATTCCTCGGGCAGCCGCACGCCGATCTCGCGCTCGAGCTCTTCGAGCTCGTCGGGGGTGAGCGGCGGCAGGAGTTCGAAACGGTGGCCCTGATCCTCGAGCCAGACCGCGCCGAAGACCTCGCCCATCCCGGGGGCTGTGCGCAGCGCCAGCACGCGCTCGCGTACTCCCGTCCATATGTTCGTCACGCCTCCACGCTACCCAGACCCCATGACAGCCGTGCCGGCCCATCCGACCAGGCGGTGGCGATCCGGCTTCCCCTCCCACGTCCTGGGCTCGCGCTCCCGCGTGACCACTTCCTGCACCGCCCGGAGACGGGGCCGCACGACCGCTGCCCGGGCGGGGTCGCGTACGTGCAACGGAAAACGACGACGGCTTCGCCGCCGCGGACGAGCCGCCCTGGTCGCCCTTGGCGGTGTCCTCGTCGGGCCCGCAGGCGGTGAGGCATTGGCCGCTCGCGGTGACGGGGTGCGAGGGCGCCGACGGCAGGCCGAACCGATCGTGGAGAACTTCCCCCCTGTGACGGGCACAGCTGCGGCTGATCAGCGTCCGCGGGGCAGCAAGTGCCTCCGCCTCTGTCCGAGTCGGAGTGCGCAGCCGTGCTTCGCCCGGCGTGCCTGGGCATGGGCTGTCGCCCGGAGGGTGTGGGTGATTTCTTCGGCGTTGCAAGCCGACACACTGCCATTACTTTGCCGTATTTTGACTTCCCTTTGGATGTTCATTGCCGGTAGCGTCCGGAGCCGGTCGGTGATCTTGTGCAGGGCCGGCCCAGTACGTCATCCGCTGGACGTCACTCACCGGAGGACTCATGCCTTCTCCTATATCCACCGCCACCGTCATCGCCACGGGCACCCTCGCCCTCACGGCCCTCGTCTCGAGCGCGAGCGCGATCGCGGCGGCTTCGTCGGTAAACACCGCAGGAGCGGGCGGAGGCGCGTCGGCACAAGCGGCGGTCGACGCGCGTGCCGCGGCCGTGGACCGGTGCAGCTACCAAGTGGTCCGCTCGGACGACTCCCGCTATGCCTACTCCGTGAGCGCAGTGTCCGCCGACGGCAGCACCCGCGAACTGCCGCTCCAGAAAGAGGACTTCGTCCGCATCGCCGATGTCTGGCGCAAGGTCATGCAGGTCGACGCGTGCGCGGGCGGCCAGGGACGGGCCCCTGCCGCGCTCCGTGTCACGGGCAAGCTGGAACAGCCGGAGCACTACGAACCGTCCGTGCCCCGGACGATCCGCAGCAGCGACGTCAAGCCTGCCACCGCCTCGGTGATCCCGAAGGCGCCGGCGCTGAAGTCCGTCGACCGCCTCGAGGCACCTACCGTCCGCGTCACCTGGGAGCCCGCACAGGGCGACCCCGACCAGGTCCTTCTGATGGAAACCAAGCCCTTCTACAACAGCGAGGTCGGCATCTGGCACCCCTACACCTTCCAGCGCAACGCCCCGGCCGACGCCACCTCGATGGACCGCACGCTGGAACGCGACCCCGGCATCCCCGCGGAGGTCCGGGCACACTCCTACAGGATGCACGCGGCCAAGAACGCCTTCGCCAGCAACCTGCGCGACGAGAAGCCCGTCACGATCGAACCGTGACCCCACCGGATGGGATGATCACGCAAAGCAGGACTCCAGCGCGCACCGGTCGCTGCCGGTTGGGCGGTTTCACCGCTCCGCCGGCCTATGCGGCATGAAGACCAGGACAGCCCCCGAGGAATGAACCCGCGCCCATGCGGCACAGCGGCTTTTCGCGGATTCCTCAACGCCTGAAGAACCTTGAGAGGGCCCTTCCCGGCGTTCATGGCCGAAAATACTCTCCTCAAGACCTTCACACAAGCCATTGAATGCCCTGGCCAACACTGATCCCTCATCAGCGCATCAGTGCACTTCTTCACGTTTGGGAGACACCCCATGAGACGACTCCGCACCGCGGGTCTGGCACTTCTCGGCGCGGCGCTCGTCGCCTCCGTCACGGCGAGTCCGGCCCAGGCGTCGCCGGGCGAGACCCGCACGGTGTGCGCCGACTCGATGACTCCGGATGGCTGGGTCGACGTGAACTGGGGTACCAGCGCCTCGTGCCGCGCCATGGGCGGCTCGAACATCAAGATGATCAAGCAACTGGACGGCCTCCCCGTCGGCACCCAGGTCAACGCCTGCGCCAGTGCGCTCCCGCCGAAGGGCTGGACCAAGATCCAGACCTACTACAGCGGCGGCTGTGTGGTCTTCGTCAACTCCTCCTTCACGCCGAACGCTTGGCTGCTGCAGAAGACCTCCTGACCGGATAGCGGCGAGGCCCTGGCATTCAGTCAAGCTGCCGTCACCGACGAGCTCACCCGGTCCGAGCGGCGGGCGTGCGATCCGGTCGTACGAGACGGAGCGAATACGGGGCACGCAGCACATCTTCACCGAGCTCAGGGCAATGACCGGACCACCATGCCCGCTGACGTCCCCGTCCAACAACGGTGACGTCGGCTTGGGCCCGGCCGGCGTCACGATGGCCGGAGGGAATGACCCGCGTCCGTACGCCGGCTCTGGGAGGCCGGGTTCCTCGACTGCCCGCGGATCTGACGTACGGCCGAGTCTCTTCCTCTCGGTTGCGGAGCCAGGATCCCCGCCCGGCAGCCCTCGTGAACACCACGAAGCCCATGGTCGACTGGCGCAGCCAGGCCTACGCCGGCCCCGGTTCTTTATGCCGGTCACCGCGGTCCAGTTGGCGGTGGTGTCCTGGGAAGGCAAGTGAGGCGTGCGGTAGATGGCCGAGCTAGCGTACACCGCAACCCGGTCGTTCGCGCCGACCGATGATGCCGGCCGGGCGTGGCAGTCGGACCAGGCAGGCGAGCGCGGACAGCATCGCGGCGTGTGCGAGGACGGGCTGCGGCAGGAGACCGGATGCGGCCTCGCGGGCGCCATGGTCGACATCGTGCCCACGGCACGTGGGCACGACATGGGGGAGGCCGGCGTCGACGCCGCCCGAAGCGACCGACGCCGTCGACCTGATCGAGGCGCTGCAGAGCAGCATCGGCCAGGCACGCCAGCACCGTGCGGGCGGGAGCGGGCGCCGATACGGAAGGCCGCCACCGGCTGGCCCGCCACGGGCAAGAAGACCGCCGCCAATGTTCTCCGCCCAGCGAGGCGAGCTCGCCCAGGCCAGCCGGGCAACCGGCACCGCCCGCCGCGACCACCCCCTCGCCCCCTCGCTCGCGCCCTCCCCGCCCCCCGACTGGATCACCTTCCACACCAAGGAAGAGCTGGACGGGCCAACCGACATCACCCTCACCCGGACCGACCGCCAGTGCCTGGTCAGCACCGCAATCGCACCCCGTACTCGGCATACGTTGCCCTTGAGCAGCTCGCCCAAGGCGACGTCGACGCGTCCGTGAACACCGCGCTGCAGGTCGCCGCCATACCCACTGCCTACTCATACTGCGCGCACCTCACAAGATCCTCGCCGCGTTCACCACCACCCTCACAACCATCCAGATCTGGGCAGTGTGGCTGGTGCCGCGTCCGGGTGCGGGCTGGCTTGGTGTTCGGCGCCCTGGAACCACGATCAACGGATAGTGGCCAAGGCAGTGAGCTCGACGGAGAGCCTGCCGGCATTGTGGCCGGATACGGGGCTCGCGCACCCCCCAGAACGCCACCGGGCAGCGCGAGCTGCCGGCCCGTAGGAGCGGGCCTCGATCAGCGGCATCGGGTGCACGAGAGCGCCGGCGGTCAAGCCGCCCACGCGGCTCGCCGTCCACACCGTATCCGCGAGCGCATGACCCGGGATCGTCACCGCCCCTCGAGCGTGACGGTCGGCTTCCTCGCGCACGGCACCGTGGCGACGGTGGTAGTCCCGGAAGGCCGCCGGGCTCGTCGAGGGCAGGCGGGAGAGCCACTACAGACCACCTGAACACGGCCACGCCACGGCACATCGTCCAGCGATGGCTCGTACCCTGCAAACCGGAGCAAAGGAGAGCACCGTGAAGATCCAAATGACCAGCATCTTCGTCGACGACCAGGCAAAAGCCCTCCACTTCTACACCGAGATCCTCGGCTTCGTGAAGAAACACGACGTGCCAGTGGGCGAGACGGACCGGTGGCTGACAGTCGTCTCACCCGACGACCCAGGCGGCACCGAACTCCTCCTGGAACCAGCCAGCCACCCAGCCGCCAGAACCTACCGCGACACCCTCGTCAAGGACGGCATCCCACTCGCCCAGTTCGCCGTCGACAACGTGAGGACGGAATACGAACGCCTCCGCCGCCTCGGCGTCCGCTTCACCCAGGAGCCCACGGACATGGACACCGTCACCACCGCCGTCTTCGACGACACCTGCGGCAACCTGATCCAGATCGCAACACAACCGCAATAGGCAATCAGCCCTACCCGACGCCAGGCCCGCCACGTCGTACGCGCCCCCATCCCCGGCAAAGTCGCTGCTCCCGGCAGGGTGAATCCACGCACCCCTTGCGCATCGAGGTCCTGGCCCAGGCCGTACTCCGTCCGCCCGGACCGGACGCGGTCGGGGTGCCGGCCCCGCGCCGGGGGCTGGACTCCGTCTGCCTACCTCAGCTCGTTGTCCTCCGGGTACGCACACAGAACCGAAACAGGACGACGTCGGCACGGTGCACGTGCGCGCGCTCCCGGGTGATCTACTTCCGGGTGGCCGCAAGGTCGCCTGCAAGGCAGTGCGGTCGCCGGGGAACGCGGCCGCAACGCCGGCGGCGCGCAGCTGGAGTGGTGCCCCGAGTTTGCCGGGCCAGGGCCGCCCGCGTGGCTTACCGGTGATCAGGTCAGGGCGGGCGGTTGCCGGGCGCTGTCGGAGCCTGCTGGTGGCGTGCCAGCCCCCTTCCGGGAAGGTCAGGAAGGGTGGCAGCCGTGCACGAAGTGGAGTGGCACGAGGTCGACGGGCAGCGCATGGTCGGACGCTGGACGACATCGCCGGACGGTCCTGGGACGGCGGCACCGCATGGCCTACGGTCACAGGCCGTCACCGGAGCTCCTCGACCACGTCGCCGCCTGCAACGTGGCGGAGCCGGCTCTCGACGAGACGGCGACCCTGGCGCTTCGGTCCGCGGCGGAATGCGACCTCGGGGCGCTGAGCACCGGATGCTTTCCCGACGGCGAACAGGACATCGACCTGCCGCTGATCGGCTAGACGCTCTGCGCCGGCGAGCTTTCGAGGAAGCTCTCGTGGCCCGATTCATCGCCTACCGAAAGAGCTTGAAAGCGGATCCTGCCGCTCGGCCCGCTCGCCCTTGCCGCCCAGGCCCATGGATGGAAGCTGACGGTGCCGGTGCACCCCCCATACCCGCCCACGACCTCGCGCACTGCCCGAATGCTGTGCACTGGGCCTTCGCCAACTTGACGTCACAGGCCAGGGAGCTGGCGTGACCGGAGCTCAGGGTGCTCACGCTGGTTAGGGGACGTGCGCAAAAACCCGTTGGCGGAACCATGGCAGCCACTGCTATCTTTCCGGAAGCCGTGCAAGAGAGCGAGGAGGTGGTACCCGTGAACGCAGTATCGACGTGGGTGCTCCCCTCCGGGGTCGCGGTCGGGCGATAGGTCGTCCGGGAGCGCCGTTTCCGAGCCCTCCCGAAAGGCACGACCATGCACTTCACTTCTGAACGACGCCTCGACGACGGCGTCCTTGAGCGCGAATTCACCCTCGGTGAGATCCCCGGCATCCTGTGGACGCCTGCGTCCACATCCGCGCCGGCGCCGCTGATCCTGCTCAGCCCGCCTCCCCTGGGGCTGCGCAAGGCGTACCCCCGACTGGTGGCCCGGGCCCGGCACTCCGCGGCGGATGGCTTCGTCACGGCCACGATCGAGCTCCCCGGAAGCGGCGACCGGCCCCGTTGGCCCGCCGCCGAGCAGGCCCGCGCCGAGCTGCGCCGGGTCATGGAGGCCGGCGAGCCGGTCACCGATGAGATCATCGACGCCCTCGTCCTCCCCCTGGTCGACAAGGCGGTCCCGGAATGGCAGGCCGCCCTGGACGCCCTCCTCGCGCTGCCCGGGATCGGCGGCCCGGTCGGGTACTCGGGGGGAGTGATCTCCATCGGGACCCGGCTGGCTGTGGTCGAGCCTCGCATCTCGGCCGCTGTGCTGTTCGCCGGGAGTTTCGTCCCTCGCGCCATGTTCGAGGAGGCCCGCCAGGTCACCATTCCTCTGCACGTCCTGCTGCAGTGGGACGACGAAGGGAACGACCGGCAGGCAGCCCTGGACCTGTTCGACGCCTTCGGCTCCAAGGAGAAGACCCTGCACGCCAATATGGGCGGGCACACAGGCGTTCCGGCGTTCGCGGCGGACGCCGCGGCCCAGTTCTTCACCAGGCACCTGAAGTGATGCCGGGCCGTCAGGCCACCGGCAGACGGTAGCCGTGTCGGTCAGGATGCTGCTCGTCCAGGGACAGATCCCGGCCCTCCTCGGCTCTCTGCGCCACGGGCCCCTGCCAGACTCTTGGCAGCGGCCCGTGCTGCCCGGCGGGCGCAGGTGCGGCGGCCGTCGGGGGGCGGGTGTACCAGCCGTAGGGAAAGGGCGTTGGGTCGGGTCAGGGTTGCCAGACCACTTGGGACTGGACGTCGTCGTATTCGACGCCGTTGAGGATGTAGCCGGCGGACGCGACGTAGTAGGTTCCGTGCTCGATGGGGCCGAGCACCGACCGGTAGGTGTCCTTGCCGTGGATCGTCCGGCCGGAGCGGTTCGTGGAGATCCGCACCAGGTGACCCGACTCCCAGGGGTCCTCCATCAGGCGCAGCACCAGCTCGACCGAGCGCCCTGAGGTGGTGAAGGTGTAGGCGCGCATGGCCACGATCTGGTTGTTCAGGGTCTCCAGGCAGGCGTCGAGTTGCACGCCGTTCTTGTCGATGGGGGCGGGGTCGGTGCCGGGGGTGCTGTATCCGCCGCGGCACTCCAGCGAGCTGTAGTCGCCGGCGTGCGCGGTGGGGGCCGAGGCTGCCGTCACCGCTGCCAGCACGGCGATCGCGGCGGCGTAACGCCTTGGTTTCACGGGGTTCTCCTCAGCGGCAGGATGGGGCGGGGCGGTGGCGTGAGGGCGGCTCACCCGTAGTAGATGACCTTGGACTGGACGTTGTCGTACCACTTGTGGTCCGGGCCGAAGATGTAGCCCATCGAGACGTTGTACCAACTGCCGTGCGGTGGATCGGGGTTCACACCGCCGAACCTGACGGTGAACGACTGGCTGCCGTCCAGCCACACGTCGTTGAGCCACCTCGGGCCGCCCCCTTGGACCTGTCCGTTGACGACCCGGTTGAGCTGCAACCAGATCTTGGCCGGCTTCAGCCCGCACTCGCGGTGGTCGCAGTATGTCGGCCCTTCCAGCAGGTTGCCGGATATGTAGAGGTTTCCGCCCTGGTCAATGCCGATGCACGGCTGGAGCTGGGCCTTGTTGGCGTCGGTGTACACCGCGTCGCGGCACCATTCGCCGGCCCGGGCGGTGGCGTGAGCCGCGGTGGGCACCGTGACGAACGCGCAGGTGGTGGTCGCGACGGCCGCGGCCGTCGCAAGAGCGCTGCGTAGACGCACTGGATTCCCCTCCCCTGTGTCCGATACGGCATCGGACACCATCGAGTGTGACGCGTACACGTCACTACTGCAGTGGCTGGGGGTCAAACGAGCGGGCGTGTTCCGGACATCGTGAAGCCCGGGCCTGTCAGGTACCGGTCGGCGTGGCGGTCCGGTCCTTGCCGGACGTCAGCTCCGTCAGCGCGAAGCAGCCGACGCAGAAAGTGAGCAGTCCGGCGATCAGGTCGGCCGTGTTGCCGACGCCGAGCAGGGCCGACGTGGCCGGCGAACGGCCCACGTCCATCCAGCCGCTGGAGCCGAATGCGACGCCCACACCCGTCCACGCCATCGCCAGCGGCACGCGCACGCGCACCGCGCCCCACCGGCGGAACACCAGCGCGGACATGCCGGCCGCCCCGGCCAGCGCCGCCAGGCCGTGCACCAGATCACCCGTGCGACCGACCGCGTTGCGGCGGGCGATCCACTGCGCGTTCATGCCGACGTCCGCCCCCAGTCCCCACGCCAGGCGCAACACGCCCGCCAGGACGAGGAAGCCCACGGCGAGCGCGGTGAGCACCCGTTGCATGCCCTGGGTGCCGGCCGGATCGGTCAGGTCCCGCACCCGGGTGCGCAGCAGCCGACCCCAGCGTTCGCCGGCGTACAGCGCGAACGCCGAGAGCAGGACCAGCCCTTCGGCGATCAGGCCGCCGTAGACCACGCCGAACACCCAGGGCCGGAGCATGGTGTTGGAGGTGGCCGGATTCGGGGCGCCGGTCGCCGCGATGACGCCGAGGCCGACCGGCACCGCGATCATCAGGGTGACGAGCATTCCCGTCGCCACCCACATCGGGAAGAGGACGAGCCACGCGCGCACGCGCCGCCCGTGCGGCCGGGTCAGGACGTGGGCGATCAACGCTGCGATCCCGTCCATCCCGAACGTCACGGCGTTCGCCGCGATCCACTGTCCCCGCGACAGGCTGCCGAGGTCCTTCACCCCGACGTCGACCCCGGCGATCCAGAGGAGCTTGAGCGTCAGATACGGCAGGCAGGCGACGACGGCGAGCCGGGCGAGGAGCCGGCGCCCGCGGGCACGGCGTTCGGGGTGATCACGCATGGGGTCGACTCTTGCGCGCGGTGCGCGGCCGTGCGTCATGCCCCAGGACCGGGCCCCTCCCCCGTACGGCGGACCGCTGGGGGTGCCGTTCGCCGAGGTGGGGGACGCACCAGGGGGCGGTTTCCTTTGGGTGGGAGCGGCACGCCGTGCCTCGCATGGCCGCCGTCCGGCTCCTTGCCGTGTATGTTCTGACGGGTACACAAAATGCATATTTCAGGATAAATAGCGTTCATCATCCTTTCTGCTGTGTCATCGTCTCCAATGTCGGGAGAACTGGGCCGTGCATATCGCGCTGACCGGTGCCACCGGGTTTCTCGGGAGTCGGCTGCTGGTGCAATTCCTGCGCCGCGGCGCAGAGGTCACCGTGCTCGCCAGGCCCCGCCCGCGCGACACGCGCGAACGGCTGGAGGAGACCCTCACCCATCTGAAGGCGCCCGGCTCCCTTCTGCAGGCGCTGCGCCACCGCGTACGGATCGCCGAAGCCGACGTGTGCCTGACGCGCCTGGGCATGACGCCGCGCCGGTTCCAGGAGCTCGCCGACCGTGTGGATGCCGTATGGCACAGCGCCGGTGACATCCGCCTCAACGCCGACCTCGCCAGCCTGCGCACCGTCAACGTGCACGGCACCCGGCGCGTCCTGGAGTTCACCGCCGCCGGTCGCCGTTGTCCCCGGCTGCACCACGTCAGCACCGCCTTCGTCGCCGGCGGCCGCCACGACGGCGTTGCCGGCGAAGGCGACCTGAGCGACGGGCACGGCTTCGAGAACCACTACGAACGGTCCAAGTACGAGGGCGAACTGCTGGTGCACGACTGGTGCCGGCGGCACCGCCGTCCCGCCGTGATCCTGCGCCCCAGCATCCTGGTCAGCGACCTCGCCCCGCACCCCGCGGTGCCCCCGCACCCCCTGCAGTTCATCGCCGAGATCGCCCGCTCCGGCCTGGAGGCCGTCGACCGCGCGGGACTGGCGCCCCCGCCCGGCGCGCCCGTGCCCGTCGTCCGCGTGCCCGGCCGGGCCGACGGCCACCTCAATCTGCTGCCCGTGGACTGGGCCGCCGAGGCCATGGCGCTGATCGCCGATCGCTTCCACGGAAACTCCCTGGCCACCTTTCACGTCGTCCACCCCCGCGACACCCCGATGACCGTCCTCGCCCGGCTCTTCGAGCGCTTCCTGCCCGTGCGCCTGGACCTGCGCCCCGACGGCGTGCCCGACCCCACCGAGCTGGAACAGCTCGCCGACTTCTACCCCGGCTTCACCCCCTACCTCGGCCACCGGCGCCGGTTCGACGACTCCACCGCCCGCCGCCTGCTAGGCGGCCTGCCACCGCCCCCCGACGTCGGCCTCGCCTACCTGCTGGCCGGGACGATCCCCACCACCGACCCCAGGACGTGAGCGATGACCCAACTGCTCGACGAGACGCCCCCGTCCGCACCGGCCGGCGCCCGCTGGTACCCCGGTCCCCACCCGCCCGCCTGCAGCGCGGCCGGCGTGCTGCCGCTCGTGTCCCGGATCCGGGAACCGGCCCGGCTGCTCGCCGTTCCCGCAGGCGGTGTGGGCGTGGCCGTCGACGGCTCGCCCGAGCCGGACGGCACCGGCGAGGGCCTGCCCCTCCTGGGCACCCTGCCGCCGCTCTACCCCGAATGGCTCGGCGACCGCTCGTTCAACGAGAGACACGGCACCCGCTTCCCCTACATCGCGGGGGAAATGGCCAACGGCATCGCCACCACCCACATGGTCGCCGCCCTGGCCGACGCCGGCATGCTCGGCTTCTTCGGCGCCGCCGGCCTCGGCCCCGAACGCGTCGAGGCCGCCGTCCGGGACCTCGCCGCCCGGCTGGGCGAGCGCCCCAACTGGGGTGTCAACCTCATCCACTCGCCCGCCGAGCCCGCCCTGGAGAACCGCGTCGCCGACCTCCTCGTCCACCACCGGGTCCCCGCCGTCTCCGCGTCCGCCTTCATGACGCTCACCCCCGCCGTCGTCCGCGTGGCCGCCGCCGGGCTGCACCGCGACGCCCACGGCCGCGTCGTGCGCCGCACCCGGATCCTCGCCAAGGTCTCCCGTCCCGAGACCGCCGAGGCCTTCCTCTCGCCCGCCCCCGGCGAACTGCTCCAGCCCCTCGTCGCCGAGGGCCGGCTCACCGCCGCCGAGGCCGAGCTCGCCGCGCGCGTCCCCGTCGCCGAGGACGTCACCGTCGAGGCCGACAGCGGCGGCCACACCGACAACCGGCCGCTGACCGCCCTGCTGCCCGCCGTGCTCGCCCTGCGCGAGAGACTCGCCCGCGCCCACGGCTACGACCGCCCCGTGCGCATCGGCGCCGCGGGCGGACTCGGCACCCCCGCCGCCGTCGCCGCCGCCTTCGCCCTCGGAGCCGCCTACGTCGTCACCGGCTCCGTCAACCAGTCCGCCGTCGAATCCGGCCTCTCCGACGACGCCAAGGCCATGCTCGCCCAGGCCGACGTCACCGACGTCGCCATGGCCCCCGCCGCGGACATGTTCGAACTCGGCGTCAGACTCCAGGTCCTGCGGCGCGGCACGCTCTTCGCCTCCCGCGCCGCCCAGCTCTACGAGCTCTACCGCGACCACACCTCCTGGGAGGACGTGCCCGCGCAGCGCCGCGCCACCGTCGAACAGGACATCCTGCGCGCGCCGTTCGCCACCGTGTGGGAGGAGACCCGCCGCTTCTGGCAGCAGCGCGACCCCGCCCAGGCCGCCCGCGCCGAGAGCGACCCCCACCACCGCATGGCCCTCGTCTTCCGCTGGTACCTCGGCAAGTCCAGCCGCTGGGCCATCGAGGGCCGCACCGAGCGCCGCGCCGACTACCAGATCTGGTGCGGCCCCGCCATGGGCGCCTTCAACCGCTGGACCGCCCACGGCTTCCTCGCCGACCCCGCCCGCCGCACCGTCGTCCAGATCGCCCGCAACCTCCTGGAGGGCGCCGCCGTCCTCACCCGCGCCCACCAGCTGCGCAGCTACGGCGTCCCCGTCCCCGACGCCGCCTTCGCCTACCCCCCTCGCCCCCTCACCTGACGGCCCCCGGCAGCACCGGGAGCCCCCGACAGCCCCATCCGGCCCGGCCACCGGCCGCCAGCACGTTACGGAGCCCGAGCATGAACGCCACCCGCATCCCCGGCCGGGTCCCCGTCGCCGTCGTCGGCCTCGGCGCCCTGCTCCCCGACGCCCGCGACGTCGAACAGAGCTGGCGGCTCATCCTCGGCCGCCGCGACCTGATGACCGGCGTCCCGGCGTCCCGCTGGCTCGTGGAGGACTACTACGACCCGGTCCCCGGCACCCCCGACAAGATCTACGTCGACCGCGGCGCCTTCCTGCCCGAGGTCGACTTCGACCCGCTCGCCCACGGCATCCCGCCCTCGGCCCTCGCCTCCACCGACACCGCCCAGCTGCTCGCCCTCGTTGTCGCCGGGCAGGTCCTGCGCGACGCCACCGCCGGCCGCGACCCGGAGAGCCTCGACCGGGACCGCACCTCCGTCGTCCTGGGCACCGGCAGCCTGGAACTGCTCACCCTGAGCGGCCATCGCAACCAGCGGCCCGTCTGGCTCAAGGCCCTGCGCGAGGCCGGCATCACCGAGGAGAGCGCCCAGGTCCTGTGCGACCGCATCGCCGCCCACTACCCCGAACCCGACGAGGACACCTTCCCCGGCGGCCTCGGCAACATCGTCGCCGGGCGCATCGCCAACCGCTTCGACCTGCACGGCACCAACCACACCACCGACGCCGCCTGCGCCAGCTCCCTCGCCGCCCTCTCCACCGCCCTCGACGACCTGACCCTCGGCCGCTCCGACCTGGTGATCACCGGAGGGGTGGACACCTCGAACGACATCGGCACCTTCCGCTGCTTCACCACCACCCCCGCGCTCTCCCCGACCGGCGACTGCCGCCCCTTCTCCGCCGACGCGGACGGCACCATGCTCGGCGAGGCCCTGGCCATGTTCGCCCTCAGACGCCTCGACGACGCCCTGCGCGACGGCGACCGCATCTACGCCGTCATCCGCGGCATGGGCAGCTCCTCCGACGGCCGCGGCACCGCCATCTACGCCCCGGTGCCCGAGGGCCAGGCCCGCGCCCTGCGCCGTGCCTACGCGGAAGCCGGCTACGGGCCCGCCACCGTCGAACTCGTCGAGGCCCACGGCACCGGCACCCGCGCGGGCGACAGCGCCGAGTTCACCGCCCTGCGCGAGATCTACCACGACGACCGGCCCGACGCCCTGCAGTGGTGCGCCCTCGGATCCGTCAAGTCCCAGATCGGGCACACCAAGTGCGCCGCCGGCGCGGTCGGCCTGCTCAAGGCCGTCCTCGCCCTGCACCACAAGGTGCTGCCGCCCACCCTCAAGGCCGGCCGGCCCCACCCCGACCTCGGCATCGACACCAGCCCCTTCTACCTCAACAGCGAGGCGCGCCCCTGGATCCGCCCCGCCGGCCACCCCCGCCGTGCCGCCGTCTCCAGCTTCGGCTTCGGCGGCAGCAACTTCCACGTCACCCTCGAAGAACACATCCCGCCGCCCGGCACGGCCGCACCGCCCCGGGCCCGCACGGCGCCCACCGAACTCGTCCTGCTCTGCGGCGAGACCCCCGGGCATCTGCACGAGCGCGTCGAGACCCTGCGCGCCGAGGCCGAGGCCGGGCGTGCCGACGGCACCTTCCGCCTGGCCGACCTCGCCCGCCGCACCCAGGAGGCGTTCCGCGCCGAGGACCCCTTGCGGCTGGCCGTCATCGCCGAGGACGCCGCCGGCCTCGCCGACCGCCTCGCCCGCGCGGCCGAACGCATCGGCAGCGGCGAGGACGCCGGTGACTCCTGGAGCGAACCCGGCACCCTCCACTACGCCTCCGGCCGACGCGAACCCGGACGGCTGGCCTTCCTCTTCCCCGGCCAGGGCTCCCAGTACGTCGGCATGGGCGCCGACCTCGCCGTCCACGAACCCGCCGCGCACGCCGCCTGGGATGCCGCAGCGGGCCCCGACGAGCTGCAGGAGGCCGGCGAACCACCCCTGCACCGGGTCGTCTTTCCGCCGCCCGCCACCGAGGACGCAACCCTCGCCGCGCAGCAGGCGCTGCTCACCGCCACCCGCTGGGCCCAGCCCGCCCTCGCCGCCCACAGCCTGGCCCTGCTCGCCGTCCTCGGCGAACTCGGGCTGCGCCCCGACTGCACGGCCGGCCACAGCCTGGGCGAACTCACCGCCCTGCACGCGGCCGGCGCCTACGACGCGGCCGCCTTGATGCGCCTGGCACGCCGCCGCGGCGAGCTCATGCACGACGCGGCGGCCGGCACCCCCGGCGGCATGCTCGCCGTCGCCGCCTCGCCGCAGGAGAGTGCCGCCGTCCTGGAGGCGGCCGGCCTCGCCGACGTGTGGATCGCCAACCACAACGCCCCCCGGCAGACCGTGCTGTCCGGCACCGCCGAGGGCCTCGCGGCCGCCGCCGCCCGCTTCGCCGCCGCCTCGATCGACACCACCGCGCTGCCGGCGGCCGCCGCCTTCCACAGCCCCCTCGTCGCCGCCGCCTCCGAGCCCTTCGCGAAGACGCTCGCCGGCGAGCCCGTCGGCGCCCCCGTACTGGAGGCGTGGTCCAACACCGACGCCGCCCCCCACCCGGCCGATCCCGCCCGCATCCGCGACCGCCTCGCCGGGCACCTCGCGAGCCCCGTCCGGTTCGCCGAGCAGATCGAGGCCATGTACGCGGCCGGGGTACGCGTCTTCGCCGAGGTCGGCGCCGGAAGCGTGCTCACGGCCCTGGTCGGGCGGATCCTCGGCGACCGCCCGCACCTGGCCGTCTCCTTCGACCACCGGGACCGGCACGGTGTGACGGCCCTCCAGGACGGCCTGGCCCGGCTCGCCGTCCACGGCATCCCCCTGGACTTCGCCCCCTACTGGAGGCACTACTCCCCGCCCGCGGAACCCGAGCAGGAGCGACGACCCACGATGACGGTGAAGATCGACGGCGGAAACCACGGCAGAGCCCACCCGCCCCGGCAGAACCCGGTCCCCGTACACCTGGACACCGCGAACGCGCCGGCCCCCCTGCCGGTTACGGCCCTCCCGCCCACGGCTGTCGCGGCGGCCCCTCCCCCTGCGCCCGCCGCGCCCGAGCCCTGGGCGCGGCTCGTCGAGGACGCCCAGCGGCAGACCGCCGAGGCCCACGCGGCCTACCAGCGCATGATGACGGAGAGCCACCTGGCCTTCCTGAAGGTCGCCGAGAGCTCCTTCGCCGCCCTGCTCGGCACACCGGTCGACTCCGACCATGCCCTCCCCGACACCGTGGCACTGCCCTGTGCACCGCCGTCGCCGCTTGCGGAGCCGTCCTCGACCGTCGCTCCCGCGCCGACGGCCGCCGTCGAGATCGCGGCACCCGCGGCACCCGCCGCGCCGCCACCGGCGCAGACGCCGCAACCCGCCGCACCGGCGGAGGACGTCGGGACGGTGCTGCTGTCCGTCGTGGCCGAACGCACCGGCTATCCCGTGGAGATGCTCAACCTCGACATGAAACTCGAAGCCGACCTCGGCATCGACTCCATCAAGAAGGTGGAGATCCTCTCCTCGCTGCGCCGGCGGCTGGGCGCCCTGCCCCAGGGCGACCCGGCCGAACTGGCCACCCTGCGCACCCTCCGCCAGATCGCCGACAAGCTCGCGGAAGCCGTGGGTGGAGCGGACGGCGCCCCGCCCGCCCCGTCACCGGCCCCCTCCGCGACCACCGACGCGAGCAGCAACGCGAGCACCGACGCGCCTGACGGCTCGGCTGACGGCACGAGCAGCGACGGGAGCAGCAACGCGCCGGTACCCGACGCCGCTGCGCCCGTCGCCGAGGAGCCCGTGCTGCCGTCCGCCGCACCCGGCCGTCCGGTCCCCGTGCCCTGCGCCCGCACCGCCCGCCACGCCGTACGCGCCGTGGCCGCGCCCCCCACGGGCCTGGCCATGGCGGGCCTGACCGACGGTCTCCTGACCGTCGTCGACGGTGGTTCCGGGCTCGGCAAGCTCGTCGCCGAGCGGCTCGCGTGCGAGGGCGTCACCGCCGAGAGCGTGGCCACCGCCGAGGAGATCCCCGACGAGGCGCACGGCGTCCTGCTGCTCGGCGGACTGCGGCAGGGCGCCGGCGTGGAGGAGATGCTCCAGAGCCAGCGCGCCGCCTTCCGCGCCGCCCGGCTGATGGCGCCGCGCCTCGCCGAGCGCGGCGGCGTCCTCGTCACCGTCCAGGACACCGGCGGCGACTTCGGCCTGAGCGGCGGGCACGGCCTGCGCGCCTGGTCCGGGGGCCTCGCGGCCCTCGCCCGCACCGTGGCCCGGGAATGCCCGGCCGCCGCCGTCAAGGCGATCGACTGCGAGCGGACGGGCCGGAGCCCGGAGGAGACCGCCGACGCCATCGTGGCCGAACTCCTCACCGGCGGCCCCCTGCTGGACGCGGGCCTGCGCGCCGACGGCAGCCGGGTCACCCCGGTCGCCGTCCCGGCCCCTCACGGCGAGGACGGCGCCGGCACCGCGGCCGCGGACCATGCCGCCTTGGCGCCGGCCCTCCTGGGCCCCGACGACGTCATCGTGGCCACCGGCGGCGCCCGCGGCGTGACCGCCGCCGCCCTGATCGAGCTCGCCCGCGCCCACCGGCCCCGCATCGTGGTGATCGGCCGCACCGCAATGGAGGAGGAGCCGCCCGGTCTGCCGCCCACCGCCGACGAGGCGGAGCTGGTGCGCGCCCTCGCCGCCGGCCCCGGCGCGGACCTGGCCCCGGCCGTCCTGACCGACCGGGCCCGGCACATCCTCGCCGTCCGCGAGATCAAGGCGACCGTCGCCGCCCTCGAGGAGGCCGGCTCCCCGGTCCGCCATTTCTGCGCCGACGCCCGCGATCCCGAGGCCCTGCGGGCCGTCCTCGCCACGGTCCGCGCCGACTGGGGCCCGGTCACCGGCGTCGTCCACGGCGCGGGTGTCCTCGCCGACCGGTACCTCGCCGAGAAGACCGACGAACAGTTCGACCTCGTCTTCGGCACCAAGACCGACGGTCTGCGTGCCCTGCTGGACGCCACCGCCGGCGACCCGCTGCGCACCCTGTGTCTCTTCTCCTCCGTGGCCGCCTGCCACGGCAACGCCGGCCAGGCCGACTACGCCATGGCCAACGAGGTCCTCGACCAGGTGGCCGCCGCCGAGGCCGCCGAACGCCCCGGCTGCCTCGTCCGCTCCCTCGCCTGGGGCCCCTGGGACGGCGGCATGGTCACCCCGTCCCTCGCCGCGCACTTCGCGGCGGCCGGCGTCCCGCTGCTGTCGCCGCAGGCCGGCGCCCGGGCCTTCGTCCGCGAACTGACCACGCCCGGCCGCGACACCCGTGTGGTCCTCACCGCGGCCGCCCCCGAGCAGGACGCGCACCAGGCGCCCGCCGCGCTCCCGGCCCTGCGGCCCGCCCGGGTCCGGGCCTGCGCGAGCAGCCACCCGTACCTCGCCCACCACGCCATCGGCGGCACCCCCGTCCTGCCCATGGCCCAGGCCCTCGAATGGCTCACCGCCGCCGCCCGCGACTGGCTCCCCGGCACCGCGACCGCCCTGCGCGACGTCCGCGTCCTGCACCCCGCCACCCTCGCCCGGCTGGAGGACGACGGCGACCTCTTCACCCTGACCGGGCGCATCGACCCGGCCACCCCCCATACGGTCGCCGCGGAACTGCGCGGTGCCGCGGACCGGCTGCACTACGGCGCCCTCATCACCCCCGACACCCCGCCCGGCGCCCACGAGGAGCTTGGCCTGCCGGCCGACGCAACCGTCCGGCGCGGCGAGGAGATCGACGACGCGATCTACGACGGGAGTCTGCTCTTCCACGGCCCGCTGATGCGCTCCCTCACCGCCCTCGACGTCCTCACCCCCGAGGGGGCCCGCGGAACGCTGCGCGGCCTGGCTGCCCTCGGCTGGCCCGACGCACCCTGGCACACCGACCCCGCCGCCGTGGACGGCGCCCTGCAACTCGCCGGCCTGTGGGCCACCCGCGCGCTCGGCTGCGCCACCCTGCCCATGGCCGTCGGCGCCTTCCACCCCCATCACCGCGGCCCCGCCCGGGGACCGCTCCACTGCGCCGTCCATCCCGTGTGGGCCGAGGGCGACCACGCCCAGTGCCACGTGCACCTGGCTGACGAGGACGGCAGTCCCTTCGCCGACCTGCGCGACATCGAGTTCGTCCGCCGCCCCGACTGACCGCCGACCGGACACAGGTGCACCCGCTCATGACCAGCACGGCAAGCACGCCCCGCACGACAGGCACGGCAGACCGGCCGTTCGAACCGATCGCGGTCGTCGGCCGCGGCTGCGTCCTGCCCGGCGCCCTGACCCCCGGCACGTTCTGGGAGAACGTCGCGGCCGGCCGCAGCGCCCTGGGCCCGGTGCCGGCGGGCCACTGGCGGCTGCCCGCCGGCTCCGACGCCGCCGGCAACCCCGACGGCAGCGACCGCCTGCCCACCGACACCGGCGGATTCGTGCGCGGCTTCGCCGACGTCTTCGACCCCGCCGGGTTCGCCCTCGACCCCGCCGACGTCACCGCCTTCGACCCGCTCCTGCACTGGGTGCTGCACGCCGGCCGCGAGGCCCTCCGCGAGGCCGGCCATCTCGACCTCGCCCCCCGCCGTACCGGTCTCGTCCTCGGTACGCTCGCCTTTCCCACCGACGCGGCCATGCGCTATGCCGAGCACGTCTGGACCGGCGTCCAGCACCCGGCCGTCCGTGACGCCCTGCTGCGGCAGGCCCCGTTGCCGCCCGACGCCGTCAACCGCTTCTGCACCGGCCTGCCCGCCCTTCTCGCCGCTCGCGCCCTGAACCTCGACTCCGGCGCCTTCACCCTCGACGCCGCCTGCGCCTCCGCCCTGTACGCCGTCAAACTCGCCTGCGACCGGCTCCACGACCGCGCGGCCGATCTCATGCTCGCCGGAGCCGTCAACGGCGCCGACAGCCTGCTCGTCCACAGCGGTTTCGCCGCGGTCCACGCCCTGAGTCCCACCGGGCGCAGCCGCCCGTTCCACCGCGACGCCGACGGGCTCGTCCCCGCCGAGGGTGCCGCGATCGTGGCCCTGATGCGGCTCACCGACGCCCTCGCCGCCGGCCGGCCCGTCCTCGCCGTGATCCGCGGCGTCGGCCTGGGCAACGACGGGCGCGGCACGGGCTTCCTGACTCCCGACCCCGCCGGGCAGGAGCGCGCCATGCGGCTCGCCTACGCCCGGGCGGGCATCGCCCCCGCGACCGTCGGTCTGCTCGAGTGCCATGCCACCGGCACGCCCGTGGGCGATGCCGCCGAAATCGCCTCCAGCGCACGGGTCTTCGCCGGCCACCCCGGCCTGCCCATCGGGTCGGTCAAGTCCAATCTCGGCCATCTGCTCGCTCCCGCCGGCGCCGCCGGGCTGCTCAAGGCCGTCGACGCCCTGCGCCACGGCGTCCGCCCGCCGACCCTGGACGCCGACGAGCCCACGGCCGACCTGCGCGGGCAGCCCCTGCGGCTGCTCACCGAACCGGAGGAGTGGGAGCGGGGGACCGGACCGCGCCGCGCGGCCGTCAGCGCCTTCGGTTTCGGGGGCACCAACGCCCACGTCGTCGTGGAGGAATGGCCCGACGGCACCGCCTGCGCCCCGCCGCCGCCTCCCCCGCCGCGGGAGCCCCCGGCACGGCAGCCCCTGGCGGTCGTCGCCCTCGCCGTCCGCGCCGGACGCGACGGCGGCACCGGCGAGTTCACCGCCGCCGTCCTCGGCGGGCAGCCCGACCGCGAACCCAGGAAGAGCATCTCCACGGGTCTGGAGGGGCTGCGCTTCCCGCCCGTCGACGTCGAGAAGGCCGCCCCGCAGCAGATGCTCGTCTTCGATGCGGCGCGCGAAGCCGTCCGCGGCCGGACCCTGCCCCGCGAACGCACCTGCGTCCTCGTCGGCATGGGCGCCGAACCCTTCGTCACCCGCTTCGCCTGGCGCCGCCGCATCGGGGTGCAGTGGGCCCGGGCCGGGCTGCCCCTGCCACCGGGGCCCGCGGGCACGCTGCAGGACGCCGTCGGTGACCCGCCCGTTCCCGCGATGGCCCTGGGCGCCTTCCCGAACATCGTCGCCAACCGCATCAACAGCCAGCTCGACCTGGCCGGCCCGAGCTTCTCCGTCTCCTGCGAGGAGGCGTCCGGCACCGCCGCCCTGCGGATCGCCGCCCGGGCCCTGCGGGCCGGGGAGGCCGACGCCGCGCTCGTGGGAGCCGTCGATCTTTCCCACGACGATGTGCACACCGCCGCCCTCGACGCGCTCGGTCGGCCCCGCGCCGCGGGGGACGCGGCCGTGGTCCTGGTCCTCAAACGCCTCGCCGACGCCGAGCGGGACGGCGAGATCGTCCTGGCCCTGCTGGACGACGACGGGAGCGCGGCGCACGCCGCGCCCGCGGACCTCGTCGTCGCCTCCCACACCGCCGACGACGCGGCCGCGGGGGCAACCGCGGACGGCGCCATGGCGGACCATCCGATGGATGACGTGGTGGACAACAGCGTGCTCTTCGGGCACCCGCACGCCGCCGCGGGGCTGCTCGCCGTCGCCACCGCCGTCACCGCACTGCACCACGGCGTACGCCCCTGCCCCGGCGCACCGGCCGGCCCCGCGCCCGGTGCCCGGACCGCCGAGGTCGTCGTCCCCGTCCTGGAAGGGCCCGCCGAACGGATCCGGCTGCACGCCGCGCCGGACGCCCTGCGCCGACGGCCCGCGCACGAGGCGTACCGGGCGGGCGAGGCCGCCGGTGGCGGCCCGCGCGTCGAGGGCCCCGCCCACCCGAGCCCGTTGCTCCTGCCCCTGCCCGAACCGCCTCCCGCCACCATGCCCCCCGCCCCGTGCCTGCCTCCGGTGCTGGAGGAGCCGCGGCCCGCCGCCGCACCGCTGCTGCCTGGTGCGGCACCCGTCGGCGCGGACGATCCGCGGACGGCCGCCGCCGTCCGGCACCGCTCCCGCGTCGTCGCCGCCCACCAGGCCCATCTCGCGGCCTGCTCGGAAGCACATCTGCGGTTCCTGGAGAGCCGGCGCCGCAGCAACGCCGTACTGACCGCGCGCGCCTTCGGGCCCGCCGCCACGGCCACCCTGCCGTCCCTGCCCGTCCCGCCGTCGCTCCCCGCTCCGCCCGCGGCGCCCGTCGGCCCCGGCGGCCGTCCGGGGCCCGTTCTCGACCGCTCGCAGCTCGAACGACTGGCGCTCGGCACCGTCTCCGAGGTCTTCGGCCCCCGCTTCCGGGCCCTCGACGGCCACCGGCGCCGCAACCGTCTCCCGGCCCCGCCCCTGCTCCTGATCGACCGCGTGCTCGGCATCGACGCGCCGCCCGCCACCCTCGGCACAGGCGTCATCCGCAGCGAGACGGACCTGCGCGCCGGCGAGTGGTACCTCGATGCCGGCGGCCGCATCCCCGCCGCGCTGCTCGTCGAGGCGGGCCAGGCCAACCAGGTCCTGCTGAGCTGGCTCGGCATCGATTTCCTCCACCACGGCGACCGTGTCTACCGGGCGCTGGGCTGTGAGGTCACCTTCCACGGCAGCCCGCCGGCGGCGGGACGGACCCTGCGTCACGAGATCCGCGTCGACCGGCACGCCGCATACGACGGCGTGCACCTCACCTTCTTCGAAGCCGACTGCTTCGTGGGCGACACGCTCCTGCTGAGCGTCCGCAACGCCCAGGCCGGGCTCTTCACCGACGAGCAGCTCGCCGCCGCGGACGGCGCCCGCTGGGATCCCGCCCCGGCCCCGCCCCCGGACCTCCCCTTCGACCCGCCCCCTATGGACGGCCCGGCGCCGCGCGGTTTCACGCCCGAGGCCGTCCGCGCGTTCGCCGACGGCCGCCCCCACGACTGCTTCGGCCCCGGCTGGGACCGCGCCCGCACCCATACCCGCACGCCGCGTTTGGACGGCGGGCGGCTGCTGATGATCGACCGGATCACGGAGTTCGACCCGGCCGCAGGCGCCTGGGGCCGCGGCCGTCTCAAGGCGGAGGCGGACATCCGGCCGGACGCCTGGTACTTCGCCGCCCACTTCAAGAACGATCCGTGCGTGCCCGGCAGCCTCATGATGCACGGGGCCCTCCAGGCCATGGCCTTCCACATGGCGGCCCTGGGGCTGACGCTCGGCCACGACGGCGCACGCTTCGAGCCCGTGCCCGGCCGCACCACCACCACGGTCTGCCGCCGCCAGGCCACGCCCGCCAACCGGCGGATCGCCTACGAGGTCCACGTCAGCGGCCTGCGGCGCGGCCCCGAACCGGCCCTCTACGCCGACGTGCTGGTCTGCGTGGACGGCGTCCCCGCCTTCGTCAACCGGGGCATGTCCCTGCGCCTGGTCCCCGATGCCCCGCCCGCGGCCGGCACGGGCGAACAGCAGGACGCGGCGGGGGAAAGGCCGGTGCGGCGGCTTCCCCCGGAGACCGTCGACCCGGCGACCGACACCTGGGTGCACGACCACTGCCCGACGTTCACCCTGCCCACCCTCCCCATGATGTCGGTCGCCGACCGGCTCGCGGCGGCCGCCTGCGAGGCCACCGGCACCGAGCCCTCCCGGCTCTGCCTGCGAGGTGTTCACATCCGCCAGTGGCTCACCGTCGACGAGCCCCTGCACCTGGCCGCAGAGGTGCGCCCCACCGCCGACGGAGGCGCCGACCTCACCCTCCTGCGCCACAAGGACACCGCGGATGGGCCCGCCTGGGAGACCGCCGCCACCGGCGCCCTCCTGCCGCCCGCCGCCCGGCCCGGGCGCCCCCGCCCCTTCCCGCCGCTCACCGACGCCCTCCCCGAGCCCCTGCCGTACGAGACGGAGGTCATGTTCCACGGCCCGGCCTTCCACTTCGTCACCTCCCTGCGCGTCGGCAGCGGCGGCTCCACCGCCGTCCTCGACGCGGGACACCCCGGCGTCCCGCGCGGTCTGTTGCACCAGGGGCTGCTCGACGGGGCCTGCCACACCGTCCCGTTCGGGCAGCTGTGGCGCTGGTCGCCCGACGTCTCCCGGAACTGCGTCGCCTACCCGTGGCGGCTGGAGACGCTCGACGTGTACGAGCCCCTGCCCGACTCGGGCCCGGTCCGCTGCGAGGCCCGGTTCCGCGGGTTCGACACGGACGCCCCCGTCTTCCCCGTCGTCGACTTCCAGCTCTGCGCGGGTGACCGGGTGGCGGCCGCCTTCACCCTGGTGTCCGTCCTGCTGCCCGCCGGAGCCTGGGGAGAGGTACCGTTCTCGGTGCGCAACGCCTTCAACCGGGACCGCCGTTACGTTGCGGGCGCCGGCATCTCCCGTACCGAGGAGGGCGTCACCACCCTCACCCTGGCCGAGGCCCAGGGCTACGACTGGCTGCCCGGCACGGTCCTCTCCCTTTACGGCCTGCCCCCGCGCGATGCGCTCGCCGGCCGTCTGGCGGTGCTCGCGGTCAAGGACCACGTCGCCCGCCTCGCCCGCGTCCACCCCTGCGCGGTGACCGTCGCGCCGGACCTGCGCAGCGCGCACGCCGACGAGGACCCGGGGAGGCGTTACGCGGTCGAGGTCACCCAGGAGGACGACCGGGTCCGCGTCGTCTCCGTCGCACGCTGACAGTTTCGGCTCGAAGGCAGGACGTCATCGGCGCCGTCCGCGAGCCGGCGTGCCGGTGGACCGGAACGTTTCAATGGCCGCGTGCGCGGTCGTCCGGACCGGACCGCAGCCAGGCCGGCGCCCACCAGTTCGCGCGCCCGGCCAGCCGCATCACGGCGGGCACCAGCAGGCCCCGCACCGCCGTCGCGTCCAGCAGCGCGGCCAGCGCCAGGCCGACACCCACCGCCTTGAGGAAGACCAGCCCCGAGGCGGCCAGCGCCGCCATCACCACCGCCAGGATCACCGCCGACCAGGTGAACAGGCTCGCCGTCCGGTCCACCCCGCGCGCCACCGCCAGCGTCGTGCCCGCTCCCCGACGCCGCTCCTCCACGATGCGCGCGAGCAGAATGCACTCGTAGTCCATGGACAGCCCGAACGCGATGCAGAAGACCACGATCGGCAGCAGCACGTCCGTCGTCCCGGTGACCGTGAAATCGCCGACCAGCCCGCGCAGATGTCCCTCCTGGAACACGAACACCAGTGCACCGAAGGTCGCGCACAGGCTCAGCGCATTGAGCACCAGCGCCTTGACCGCCAGCACCGGACGCCTGGTCAGAGCCAGCACCAGCACGAACATCGCCGAGGCCGCCAGCGCCAGGGCCAGCGGCAGGCGCGCGGCGATCGGCCGCCGGACATCGGTCACCCTCGCGCCCATGCCGCCCACCCACGCCCGGGCCGGCGCCGGCAGCGCCCTGATCCGCCGGACCCGCTCCGCGTTCTGCGGCCCGCCCGGCTCGCCGTGGGCAACGGCCGTCAGGAACACCCCACGCGCCGAACGGAACCGGGCGGAGGCCGTCCCCGGCGCCGCCACCCGCCGCCCGTACCGGTACGTGCCGGTCGCCGTCTCCACGAGCGCCGTCCCCGGCTCCAGGGAGACCCGGCGGGCGTAGGCGTCCAGCTCCCGGCCCCGGGCGCGCACGTCGAACCGCGGCATGACGACCGTGGTCGCCCCCAGCCCGCTGTGCGGGAAGTCCTCGCGCAGCACCGTGCCGACCCGCCCCGCGGCCGAACCGGCCGGCAGCACCCGGTCGTCGAACAACCCGAACCGCGCCTGGGTGAAGGGTGCCGCCAGCAGCACCAGCAGGCACGCCACCGGCACGCCGCACAGCAGCGGTCGCCGCGTCACCGCCTTCGCGATCCTGCCCCACCGCCCCAGCCCGGCAGCCGCGCCGCCGGGCTTCGCGGGCCGCCATCGCGCGAAGACGTCGAACCTCTCCAGCCGGTCGCCCAGCAGCGCCAGCACCGCCGGCAGCACCACCAGGCTGCCGACCGCGGCCATCGCGGTCACCGCCATTCCGCCGCAGGCGATCGAGCGCAGGACGGGATGGGGGAAGACCAGAAGTGCCGCCATACCGCAGGCCACCGTCCCGGCGGAGAACGCCACCGCCCGGCCCGCCGTACGCAGCGCGGTGCGCAACGCCGGCGTGGTCATGGCTCCTGCCCGCCGCTCCTCCCGGAATCGACTCACCAGGAACAGGCAGTAGTCGATCGCCAGGCCGAAGGCCAGTGCCGTGCTGATGTTCAGCGCGTACGCCGACACCTCGCCGAAGCCGGCGAGCACCCGCAGCACCGCCATCGTGCCCAGCGCGGCGAACACGCCCACGGCCACCGGCAGCAACGCGGCCACCAGCGAACCGAAGACGAGCAGCAGCAGGATGGCGGTCACCGGCAGCGCGATCAGCTCGCTCACCTGCGCGTCCCGCGACGCCTGCCGCGCCACCTCCGCCCGTACCGCCGCGTCTCCTCCCGCCGCCACCTCCAGTGGCCCGGTCCGCCCGGTCACCCGCGGCACGACCCGTGCCGCCGAACGGCCCGTCTCGTGCTCGTCGCCCCGCAGCCAGCCCAGGATCAGCGCGCCGCGCCCGTCGGAGGAGCGCAGCTGCGGCGTGCGCCCGTCCCAGTACGACCGCACTCTGCTCACCGCCGCATCGGCGCCCAGGCGCGCGGCCACGCTCCGTGCGGCCGCGCCGGCCGCCGCGGAGTCCACCGTCGCCCTCGTGTCCTTCACCCGGGCCAGCAGGACGATGTCCGGGGCGTCCGCGCCGAAGTCGCGGCCCAGGATCTCGTCGGCCCGCACCGACTCGGCCCCCGGCGGCACCATGCCGCCGGACGAGACGCGTTGTGCGATGTCGTGCCCGGCGAGCCCTGCCAGCAGTGCCACCACGACGGCCAGCACCGCCACCGCGTACCGGTGCCGCACGGCGAACGGCGCCCGCTGCGGCCCGGCCTGCCCGGGGGCGGGGGCCGGTGCGAGCGGTGTCGTCCCCGTCGCCTCGGTCGTCTGTGTCGTCTGTGTCGTCTCGGCGGACATCTCGTCCAGGTCTCCCCGCATCGGTGTTCGGCGTCCCTCCTCCCGTCTTCGGCCCGCGCACCGCCGCGGCTGAGCCCGCGAACGAGTGGAAACCGGCCCCGTGTCCGCTTGGGTTCATCGCCCACTGGCCGATCGGATCGCTCCATTAGAGTGATCGACATGCATGTCTCTGCCGCCGAGTCACCGCTCGACCGGGTCGATGCGTACCTGGAGGCTCTTTGGGACTCGCTGCAGGACGGCGTCGGTGACGATCTGGGTGCTCTCCCCGACTGGGGGGTTCCCGATCCCGCCGATCAGGGCCCCGACAGGGGCGGTGAGGCACTTCTGTCCTGGGTCCTCGGCCGACTCCGCGGTCTTTCGCCGGAGCCGAAGGAGGACTTCCGCCGTCAGGTGGGCACTTTGCTGGAGGACTTCCGCAGGCGTCGCAGCCCCTGGAACGCGGCAGCGCTCCGGCTGCTCGGCGACCCTTACACCTTTGTGGCCACCGGCCCCCGCCGGCACGAGGACTGGGCGCACGACGTGCTCGCCGTCATGCACCGGGCGGTTGCCGATCCCCGGGGCTGGATACGACTGGACGGGGACCGCACCAACACCGCGCGCCACACCGTTGCGGCCTACCCCTTCGACCCGCCGGCCGCATCCGAGGTCCTCCACCGCCTGTATCCCCTGGAGGTGGAGGCGGCCGTCTGCGCGCTTGCCGTCATGAGCGAGGAGTGGCAGTACGAACCCGCGCCCGTACGGTCCCGCCCCGACCGCGACGCCATACTGGCGGACGCCCGGACCCTGCTCGACCGCTACGGCCCCACGGCGCGTTACTGGACCAATGCGCTCTCGGCCGCCTACGGCCCGGCTCCCGACTTCCTTGCCACGGGGCTGCCGGGCCATGGCTCCCACAGCTTCCTCACCCGCGCGTACGTCAACGGCATCGACCTGCTCGACGACCTCGGGCTGATCGCGGTGAACCGGAACGAGGTGGGCGTCTTCTGGGCGATCGGGGCCTCTTAGCCAGGTGACCGGACCTGGGGCAGGACGGGCGTCGCCGTCGTTGCCGCACAGTCCCGTGCCCGCCGAAGTCCGGTTGACCCTGAGTGAAGAATGGGACGCATGATTTCCCGGGAACGAGCGATCGAGCTGGTCGAGTCCTTGCTGGAGCGGGAGCGGCCGACCTGGCCATGGGCCAGGCTGATCCCGAAGCTTGCCGTCCACGCCGTCGAGGAGCGGTCGGTCGGGTGGCTCGTCCACTGGACCTCGGCGGAGGGTGCCCGCAACCCCGAGATGCGCGGGAACCTCCTCGGCGGCCCCTACTTGGTCGACCGGGAGGACGGGAGCATCCACTTCGTTCCCGGCACCGACTGGACCGATGGCTGGGAGGCGGACTACCTTCGGCAGGTCAAGGGCATCAGGGTGCCCGACCCCCTCGCCGCGGACGTCCGCCACCTCGCGGACTGCTCCGGGACCGCCGCCGCCATGCAGTACCTGCGCAAGCAGGCCCCGCGGATGAACCTGCGGGAGGCCAAGGCCTACGTGACAGGCGTCAGGGACGGCAGCGAGCCGCCCGAGGAGTTGGCGCGCCTCACCCGCACGCCCCGTCCATGGGAGGCGGGCCCGATCGAGACGCTGGCCGGCCCGGTGCGGTAGCGATCCGGTGGGGACGGTCACCGGCCGGGATTCAGCGGCGCGCGTCCGAACGCGGGCGCTGCAGGGTGAAGGTGTCGACGGGGGTCAGGTCGCCGTGGGGGCCGTCGAAGGTGTAGTACGTGACCCGCATGCGTGTCAGGCCCTCGCGGCGGTCACCGGGGTCGACGTCGAATGCGGCGAAGCCGCGGTTGTACCTGCGGTCCTGGACGGCCGCCCAGGGTGCCTCCTCGGGGATCCACACCGGCTCGCGGTGGCCGGAGGAGGTCTTGTCGTCCTTGAGGCCGACCAGGACCCGGGCCTGCGGCGTGTCGAAGAGGTCGTCCTGGCTCGTGGCGATGTTGCCGCCGGCACCGATGACCATGTGGACGGTGCCCTTGCCCGTGTCGATCACATCGGTGCGGGTGGAGACCGGAACGGGGGTACGTGCCTCGTTGGGCAGGGTGCCGCGCACCGGGTGGGACCGCTCGTAGTGGTGCTCGTGCCCGCTGACCACCAGGTCGACGCCGTAGGCGTCGAACAGCGGGCCCCAGGCCCGGCGCACTCCCACATCGCTGCCGGCGCTGCGGTGGCTGGAGATCATCGGCTGGTGCATGCACACCACGATCCAGTCGATGCCCTTGTCCGCGCGCGCGGCCTTCAGTTCGCGTTCCAGCCAGCGGTGCTGGGCGCCGCCGGAGTAGCCGCTGATGTAGGTGTCCCCGCCGTCCTGGAGCGCCACGTCGTCGTTGGCGAGGCTGATGAAGCGGACCGCGCCGACGGTGAACGCGTACCACATGCCCCGTGTTTCCTCGTCGGAGGAGGCGGACGAGGCGGGCAGGGCGAAGTAGGTCTGGTATCCGGCCGCGCCGATGGGCCCGTTGCCCTTTTCGTTCTCGTGGTTTCCCGCGCACGGCATCCACGGGCGCAGCCGGGTGGAGCGGCTGTTGTTGATGAACCAGTCCGCCCAGGTCGCCACCCGGCTCGTCCCCCACGCACCGGCGATCGCGGCGTAGCACAGGTCGCCGTTGACGAAGTTGAACAGCGGGGCGACGCGTTCGACGGCGGCGACGATGTCCGCCGAGGCGGGCGAGCCGACCTGGCTGCTGGTGTGCAGGGGGTAGCGGTTGACGGGTGAGGGGACGCCGTCCGGCAGGTGGATGATCCGGCGCAGGTTGGGCGTCGCCTGGTCGCCGAAGCTGGTGAAGGTGAAGGCGGCGCGGCCGCGCGGCGCCGTGGTGAACGAACCGGTCTCCGGGGTCGCGCCGTCGTGTCCGGCCGCGTACAGGTATGTGGTCGAGGGATGCAGGCCGGTGATCCGGGCGTGATGGACGTACACCTCCTCCTTCGACAGCCCGTCCCGGTAGGTGCGTGTCTCGGCGTCGACGACCCGGCCGCCGTGCCCGCCCTCGGGCGAACCGAGGCGCACCTGGGGGCGGCGGACCGACTGCGGGGTGATCCAGGAGACGGTCATCTGCGAGGACGGGTCCGTGCCGAACTGCAGGTGGACGCCCAGCACTCCGGGCGCGCCCAGCCGGTGCGGCCGGCTCTGCAGCAGCGGCCCGGGCATCGATGCCGGTAATGGCGAAGCCGTGGCCTGCCCGGCGGAGCCGGCGACGAGCGGGACGGCGGCCGCGGCCGTCGAGCCCTTGAGTACGGATCTGCGCGTGATCGCCATGAAGCACCCTGTTCCTGTGGGGGGTTGCTGTTTTCCGCGCACTGTAAACGATCACTGCTTGATCTGCCCATGACGATCCGGTGTTCCGATCCTGCATCTCCCCGTCTCACCCGTCAGGGTGAGGGCGGTGTCTTCATCTCGACGGCCGGGCAGCCTTGTGACGGTCGTGCGGGACAACTGCCGGGGGCGAGGGGGTCTCACGTGATGCCGCAGGAACCTGATTGGCGCCTTGCCCGCAATCCCGTGGCCATCGTGGGACTGGCCGGAATGTTCCCCAAGGCCCCGGACCTGCGCACGTTCTGGGACAACGTGGTGACCGGCCGCGACTGCACGGAGGAGGTACCCACCGCCTGGTGGGATCCGGAGGACTACTACGATCCCGACCCCTTCGCGCCCGACAGAACGTACGGCCGCCGCGGCGGCTTCCTGCCGCCCGCGACGTTCGATCCGAAGGACTTCGGCATGCCGCCGAAGACCGTCGACTCCACCGGGCTCGTCCAGTTGCTGAGCCTGATGGTGGCGCGTCAGGTGCTGTACGACGGCGCGCGGGGCCGCGAGGGCTGGTACGACCCCGCGCGCACGGGCGTGGTGCTGGGTGTGTGCGGCACGAACACCACGTTGATCGCGCTCGCCGCACGGCTGCTTGCGCCCCTGCTCGTCAAGCGCATGCGTGCCCGTGGTGCGAGCGAGCAGGAGGCGCGGCAGGCGACGCGCGATTACCTGCAGGAGCTCCCGGCGTGGACGGAGGACTCCTTCCCCGGCATTCTCGGCAACGTCGTCTCGGGGCGGATCGCCAACCGTCTGGATCTGCGTGCGGCCAACCACACCGTCGACGCCGCCTGCGCCAGTTCGCTGGCGGCCGTGCGGGCCGCGGTCGACGAACTGGTCTGCCACCGCGCCGACCTGATGATCAGCGGCGGGTGCGACGCCGACAACTCCATCGTGTCGTTCATGTGTTTCAGCAAGACGCCGGCGCTGTCGTTCAGCGGCCGGGTCCGTCCCTTCGACGCCGAGGCCGACGGCACGCTGATCGGTGAGGGCGTGGGCATGCTGGCGCTGAAGCGGCTGGCCGATGCCGAGCGCGACGGGGACCGCATCTATGCCGTCCTGCGCGGACTGGGCAGTTCCAGTGACGGGATCGCCAAGAGCATCTACGCACCCAGCAAGGACGGTCAGTTGGTGGCCCTGCGGCGTGCGTACGAGGACGCCGGCTGCCCGCCCTCGTCGGTGGAGCTCGTCGAGGCCCACGGCACGGGCACGCCCACCGGCGACGAGGTCGAGGTCGACGCCCTCAACGAGCTCATGGCGGTGCCGGGCCAGGCCCGGCATGTCGCGGTGGGCAGTATCAAGTCCCAGGTGGGCCACACCAAGGCGGCGGCGGGCGCCGTGGGGTTGATCAAGGCGGCGCTGGCCCTGCATCAGCGGTTGCTGCCGCCCACGATCAACGTCGAGACCCCCGCGGCGGCCGTCACCGAGGACGGCGCCCTGTACGTCAACACCGCCGCCCGGCCCTGGGTCCGCGATCCGGGCCGTCCGGTACGGCGCGCGGGCGTCTCCGCGTTCGGCTTCGGCGGGGTCAACTACCACGCCGTGCTGCAGGAGCCGCCCGCCGGAGCGGAGCGGGAGCAGGTGCTGCACCGGGTGCCGCGGGCCTGCCTGTGGCACGCCCCGGATCCCGGCGCGCTGCTGTCCCTGCTGGAGGAGGGTGCCGCCCCGGTGGAGGGCGAGGTGCCGGCGGGCCACGCCCGCCTGGGCTTCGTCGCGGCCGGCCAGGAGGACCGCGCACGCCTGCTGGCGGCCGCGGCCGAACGTCTGCGCGACGGTGGAGCGGGCGAGGAGCAGTGGCAGCTCGCCGAGGGCGTGCACTACCGGCGTACGGGCCTGCCGGCCGGCACGAAGGTCGCGGCGCTCTTCACCGGGCAGGGCAACCAGTACCCGGACATGGGGCTGCACGCCCTGCTGGCCGTGCCGCCCGTGCGCGCCGCCTTCGACGAGGCCAACGCCCTCTTCCCGCCCGGTGACACCCTGGCCCGGGCGGTGTTCGCGCCGCCCGGTGGCAAGGATGCCGACCGTGCGGTGCGCGAGCGGCTGAACCGCACCTCGTACGCCCAGCCGGCCATCGGCGCGTTGGCGGTCGGGCAGTACCGTTTCCTGCGGGAGCTGGGGTTCGCCCCGGACGGTGTGCTCGGGCACAGCTTCGGCGAGCTGACGGCGCTGTGGGCTGCCGGGGTGCTGGACGACAGTGGGTTCTTCGCCCTGGCCCTCGCGCGCGGCAGGGCGATGGAGGAACGCCCCGAGGAGGGTGCGGACCCGGGGGCGATGGCCGTCGTGCGGGCGGTGCAGGAGACGGTCGCCGAGCTGCTGGCCACTGAGCCGGACGTATCGGTGTGCAACCGCAATGCCTCCGACGAGCAGGTCGTGGGCGGGCCCACCGAGGCCGTCGAGCGCTTCGTGGCCCGCTGCCTGCAGCAGGGGCTGGCAGCAAAGCGGCTCCCGGTCGCCGCCGCATTCCACACCCCGCTCGTCGCGCACGCGGCGCGCCCCTTCGCGGAGGCCTGTGCGCGGGTGGAGTTCGCCCGGCCCCGGATACCCGTCCACGCCGGTGTCGCCGGTGCGGCCTACGGGCCGGACCCGGAGGCCGACCGGCACACCTTGGTGGAGCAGTTGCTGCAGCCGGTGGACTTCGCGCAGCGGCTGCAGCAGATGCACGCGGGCGGATTCGGCGTCTTCGTCGAGTTCGGCCCGGGCGGCACGCTGACGCGGCTGGTGGAACGCACTCTCGGCGCCGGCTCGGTGGTGGCCGTGCCCTGCGACCGGGGGGAAGGTGCCGACAGCGCCGCCGTGCTGAAGGAGGCGGCCCTGCGCCTGGCCGTGCTGGGCCTGCCGGTGACCGGCATCAACCGCTACGACGCGCCGCCGCCGGCCCGCCGCCCGGCACCGTCGGCAGTGGCCCGGGTGCTGGAGGGGCCCAACTTCGCGTGGGTGGCCCGGCAGCGGGAGCTGCAACGGCAGGGCGGCCTCGCCGCCCTGCCCGCCGCGGCGGCACGGCCTCCTGCCGGCGGCCTTCCGGCCGATGCGGCGACGGATCCACTGTCGCGGGCGGCCGCCGACCACCTGGCCGCTCACGTCCGGTACCTGGACGGGCAGCTGGCCACCCAGCGGGAATTGGTGGAGCTGCTGCGCTCCCGGGCGGACGGTGGGCAGGGCGTCGACGCCGCCCTGGCCACGGCGGTGAATGCCATCACGGAGCACAGCCTGGCCGTGGGCGAGGTCCACACGCGGGCGGGCGAGGTGGTCGCCGGGCTGCTGAGCGCAGAGACGGAGGCGAAGCCGCCGGGGACGGCACACTCCCCCGGCCGGGACGAGCCCGGCGGTCCCGCTGCCCTCCTCGCCGAGCGCATACCGGGCGAGGGCGAGGGGCCCGTCGTCGCTGCCGACACGCAGGAACGGTCCGCCCTGGCTGCGCTGTTGGCCGACGACGGTGTGCCGGAGGGCGCCGTCACCGACATCTCCCAGGTCGATCCGGCGGAGGCCGAGGAGATCATTCGCCGGATCGTGGCCGAAAAGACCGGTTACGACGTCGACATGCTCGAGGCGGACATGTACATCCAGGAGGACCTGGGCATCGACTCCCTCAAGCAGGTCGAGATCGGCGCCGAGGTCTGGCGCCACTACCCGCTCATCAAGCGAGAAGAACTCTTCCGCTTCAGTGAGGCCCGTACCGTGGGTGAACTGACCACGATGCTGGCGGACGTCTTCTCGGCACCGAGATCGCAGCTGCGCCACAGCAGTGACATGACCCTGGGCCGGGCGTACGTCGCCCTGCGCGCGCTGCCGGCCGTGGACGTGGTCACCGACGCCTACCCCGGACAGCCGTGTGCCCTGATGCTCGACGACGGCGGTGAGTTGTGCGCGGCGATCGGCCGGGCGCTGAGGGAGCACGGCTGGAGCGTGCACCGCCTCGTCCTGCCCGGTGTGCCGGACGAGCGGGGGGACGGGCGGCCGCTGGAGAACTGGTCCGACGGTACGCTGCGGGACGCCGTCGCCGGTGTTGTGGGCGCGGTGGGGCGCCTGGATCTGTGCGTCCTGCCGGTGAGCCGGTCGTCGGCCGGGAACGGGGACGAAGCGGTCGCCCGGCTGACCCACGGTCTGCTCTTCGCCAAGCGCGTCCGGCCGGCCCTGCTGGAAGCCGCCCGGGCGGGTCGCCGCGCGGCGTTCGTCACCGTGACCCGGCTCGACGGGGCGCTCGGCTATGCGGGCTCGGGCGGCGAGCCGGTCGCGGCACTGGCCGGTGGGCTGGCGGGCCTGGTCAAGAGCTTCGCCCTGGAATCCGCCCCGGTCTTCTGCAGGGCACTGGACCTCGCTCCGGGCATGTCGGCGGAGGCGGTGGGTGAGGCGCTGCTGGAGGAGATCGCGGACGTGGCCACCGACGTGCTGGAAGTGGGCCGCGACGCAAGCGGCCGGCGCACTCCGGTGCTCTCCGATGCCCCGCAGAGCCTGCTGCCCGCCGCCCCCGGCACGGCGGCCGGGCTCGGTGCGGACGACCTGCTGCTGGTCACGGGCGGCGCGAGCGGCATCACGGCGTGGTGCCTGGAAGCCCTGGCCTCCGAGCACCGGTGCGGGTACGTACTGCTGGGCCGGCGGTCCGAGGCGCACGAGGAGGTCCGGCGGGCGCTGGAGGCGCTGCGCTCGCGCGGCGTGCGCGTTGTGTACGTCAGCGCCGACGTCCGCGACGCCGCGGCCGTGCGGGCCGCGCTGGAACCGCACGCGCAGCACGTCACGGGAGTGATCCATGCGGCCGGTGTGCTCGGGGACCGGCCCCTGCCGGAGATGACGTCCGAGTCCGCGGGTCCCGTGATCGCGACCAAGCTCTGCGGCCTGCGGAACGTCCTCGACGCGCTCGCCCCCGGGCGGCTGCGGCACCTCGTGGTGTTCTCCTCCGTCTCGGGGTTGTGGGGCAACGTCCGGCAGGCCGACTACGCCCTGGCGAACGAGGCCATGGTCCGGCACGCGTGCGCCGTCCGGGCGGCGGACCCGGCATGCCGGGTGGTCCCGGTCGTGTGGGGCCCTTGGCAGGGCGGCATGGCCGAGGAGGTGCACCAGCTGTTCACCGAGGCCGGCGTGCCGGTGCTCTCCCGCCAGGCGGGGACGTCCTTCTTCCGCGACCTGATGAGGCCGGAGCACCCGGCCGGGGAGGTCACCGTGGTGGGACCCCTGGCCCCCTGGCTGCGCCGGGCCGACGACCTGCCCGCCGAGGGGCTCACCGCGGTGCGTACGCTCAACGGGCTGGAGCACGAGCCGGTGCTGCGCGACCACTCCGTCCTGGGCCATCCGCTCCTGCCCATGACGGCGATGCTGGGCGCGGCAGTGCACATGGTGGAACGCGCCGCAGGGGGTGTCCGGCCGGTCGTGCGGTGCGAGGACCTGCGGGTGATGCGCGGCGTGTACTTCAACGGCGAGCATCCGCAGACCCTCGAGCACCGCATCCTCCCGGTCGAGCGACAGGACGCCGCCCGGGTGCGGGTGTGCGGCGCGGGCGGGCCGGCACGCGCGCGGTGCGAGGTGACGGTGGCGTGGGCCGACGAGCCGCTGCCGGCTCCCTGCCTCGACCTTCCGCCCTACGCCCCCACCGGCGACCTGCACCGGTGTTACGAGGAGCGGCTCCTGTTCCACGGCCCGGCCCTGGCAGGGGTGCGGGACGTCCTCGAGGAGGAGGAGCGGCGGCTGGTGCTGTCCCTGCGGCTGGCCGACCCCGGGCTGGCCCACGGCGCGTACGCCGGACGGCTGTTCAGCCCCGCGCTTTCCGACCTCCTGCTGCAAAGTGCCGCGCTGGTCACCCATCGGCTCAAGGGCAGCTCCGGCGTGCCGGTGAGCGCGGAACGGGTCGACCTCTATGCTCCGCTCCCCGACGACGAGCCGTTCGTGGCCGTCGTGGAGGCCGGCAGGGCATCCGTTCTCGATACGTACTGCACCGTCACCGCGTGCGACACCGGTGGCCGGGTGCTGCAGAAGTGGACCGGGCTGCGGATGCTGGACCTGAGCGATACGCACGCCGTGCGGTTGCTCACCACGTTCTCGCACGACGGGCGGGAGGGGGGTTCATGAGGGAACTCGGCTTCGAGGGCGTTCCCGTGGGCCGTGCTCCCGTGGAGGAGGAGATGCCGGCCGGGCGGTGCGGCTGCGAGGAGGGCACGGCTGCGGAACCGGCGGAGTCGTGCGAGCTGACCGCGCGCATGACGCAGCAGCTGCAGCGCGCCCATGTCGCCGTTCTGGAGGCCCACCGGGCCATCAGCGCGTGGCAGACGCGGCGGTTCCTCGGTCCGGCGCGGATCGATGCTTCCGCGCCCGCGCCTGCGTCCCTGCCTGCGCCCGCGCCGCCCGGCCGGGCGGTGGAGAGCACGCAGGACCGGCCGGGCGGGGCGCGGATCGGCGGCGTCATGAGCACGTTGAAGGCCGAGTGGTCGGCGTATGCGACGGCAGCCGGACGCAACGGCCGCCCCGCCGCGCCGCCTGCTGTCCCTGCCCCCGCCCCCGTGATGTCCCCGGACGAGTGGGCACGGCACGGTGGCCCCGCCGTGATCCTGCGGGCGGCCGCGGAACGTCTGCGCCAGGACAGCCCCGGTCCCCTGGACCGTATCGAGCTGACCTGGCACGGTCTGCCGCCCTCGGGTCCGGTGACCTTGTGTCCGCGGTCCTCTCCGGCAGGCCCGGCGGGCACCGTCCGCTGCGTGGTGCACGACGAGACGGACCGTCCGCTGCTGACCGTCGTCGGTGACCGCGATGGTCACCGGGCGATCGAGGGCCCGGACGCCCGCCGGTGGCCGCGGGAGCTGAAGCCGCTGGCTCGTACGGATGTCGCCCGGCTGTCCGCCGATGATCTGGACGCCCTCGCGCGCGGGCAGATAGCGGCAGTCCTCGGCAGCCCCTTCGACCAGCAGCACGTGGCGGCCGGCCTGCGGCCGGAACCGTGGCCGGAGCGATTCCTGGAACAGGTGGACGAGATCGAGCCCGACGGCGGCCGGGCGGGCCAGGGGGCCTTGAGCGCGGCCGTCCGTCCGGCGCGCGTGCCGGACGGCGGGCCCGTCTGGCCCGTCCTGTGGGCAGCGGTCGACGAGGCGCTGCGGGTGTACGCCTTCCACCAGGGCGTCCACCTCTGCCTTCCGGGGGCCCACGCCGTGCCCCTGCCGGACTCCACGGCGCACCTGGAGTTGCTCGCGCACCCGCGGGGACGGCTGCGGGTGCGGGTCGAGGTGACCGGCACGGGATGGGTTCCGCGTCCCTTCTTCATCGCCGCGGCGGAGGTGACGACGCAGGACCGGGAGGTGGTGGCCCGCCTGCGGGACGTGGGGGTGGCGCTGTACGGCAGGCCCGAACTCGAGCCCCTGCTGCACGTGGAGCACGCCGGCATCCGCCTGACGTCCGGGGGTGCCCCGGCGTGTTTCACCGAGTTGCACATGGCCCACGCGGCGGAAGGGGACACGGGGAAGCTGGCCGTGGCCGGGGGCAGGCGCCCGCCGAGCAGTCCCGTCCGCCCGCGTCTGCCCCGGGGCGACTTCCGGATGGTGGACCGGGGGGTGGAGGTGGCGAAGGGTGCCGCACCGGACGGCACCGGGACGCACGGCATCAGTGAGTACGACGTGCCGCCCGACCCGTGGTACTGCCGCGACGGCGGCACCGGGGCGCTGTCCCCGCTGGCGCTGATGGAGATGTCCCTGCAGCCTGCCGGCGTGCTCGGCGGCGTCTTCCTCGACATGGCGCTGCTCCATCCCGACGAGCCGTTCGTGTGCCGGAACCTCAGCGGCAGGGCGACGCTGCTGCGCGACGTCGATCCCCGGGGCACGACCGTGACCCAGCGGGTCACCGTCCTGGCGGTCACCGACCTGCCCGGCGCCGCGTTGCACCGCTACGGATTCGAACTGAGCACAGGAGGCGAGGCGTTCTGCTCGGGCGAAGCGCTGCACGGTTACCTCACCAACGAGACGCTGCAGCTCCAGCAGGGCATGGACGGCGGACAGCGCGTACCGCCGTGGCTGGAGAGGCAGCCGGATGCGCCGGCCGACCTGCGACGGGTGGACGCGGCCGACGACGAGCGCCTGGGCACGGGGCGGTTGGCGCTGCTGAAGGACCTGGCGCTGGTGCCCGACGGGGGTGAGCACGGGGCGGGGTACGTGCTGTGCAGCCAGCCGGTGGACGCCGACGACTGGTTCTTCGACCAGCATTTCCCCCACGACCCGGTGATGCCGGGCTCGGTCGGTGTGCAGATGCTCTTCCAGGCGGTACGGGCCTTCGTCCTGTACACCGGGCCGGCCGGTCGTGCGCCCGGTGCGGACCTGGGCCTCGTCGCCGGCGAGGAGCTGCGCTGGAACTACGGCGGGCAGATCCTGCGCGAGCACCGGCAGGTCCGCGGGGAGGTGCACATCCGGCAGGTGCGCCGGGACGGGGACCGGCTGCTGGTCCGGGCGGACGGCAGTGTGTGGCGCGACGACCTGCGGATCTACCACGTGCGGAACATCGTCCTGGGCACCCGGTGACCGGGTCCGCCGTGCACAGCGACGCCGAGGGGATCCACGGCGTCCTGTCGGGCCTGGAGCTGCCCTGTCACCTGGTCCGCAACGGGGGCCGGCTGGGCATGTGCCACGAGCCGCCGCCGGGGGCGCAGGTGCTGGCCACCGCGGGTGCCATGCCGCCGCAGGCCCTCGGCGACTCCGGTTTCCTGCGGCGGCACGATGTGCGCCTGCCGTACATGGCGGGGGCCATGGCCGGGGGCATCGCGGGGACACGCCTGGTGGCCGCGCTCTCCCGCGCCGGCTGTCTCGCGGTGTTCGGCGCAGCCGGCCTGCCGGAGAGGCGGATCGATGCGGCGCTGGGCGAGCTGGCACGCGAGCTGGGCGACGGTCCGTACGCGTGCAATCTCATCCACAGCCCCATGGCGCCGCATCTGGAGCGGACGGTCGTCGACCTGTGCCTGAGGCACCGGGTGCGGTGCGTGGAGGCGTCGGCGTTCGTCCAGGTCACGCCCGAGCTGGTGCGCTACCGCCTGGCCGGGCTGCGGCTCGACCGGACGGGCGGGGTGTGTGCCGGGCACCGCGTCATCGGCAAGGTCTCCCGCGAGGAGACGGCGGAGATGTTCCTGCGGCCGGCACCGGAGGAACTGGTGCAGCTGTTGCGGCAGCAGGGCCTGGTGACGGCGGAGCAGGCGGAGTTGGCCCGCAGGGTGCCGTTGAGCGACGCCGTGACGGTGGAGTCCGACTCGGGCGGCCACACCGACCGCCGGCCGCTGGCGGTGCTGCTGCCCACACTGGCGCGGCTGCGGGCGCGGGTGGCCCGGGAATACGGGGACGGGATGCCGCCCGTGCACCTGGGAGCAGCGGGCGGGATCGGCTCGCCGCACGCGGTGGCCGCGGCGTTTGCGCTGGGCGCGGACTACGTGGTGAGCGGCTCGGTGAACCAGGCGACGGTGGAGGCGGACACCTCCGCGGCGGTCAAGCGGCTGCTGGCGGGGGCGGGCATCGCCGATTGCGTGATGGCGCCGGCCGCCGACATGTTCGAGCAGGGCATCCAGGTCCAGGTGCTGGGGCGCGGGACGATGTTCGCGGCCCGCGCGGGCCTGCTGTTGCGTCTCTATCACGACTACGGCGGCCTGGACGAGCTGCCGGAGGCCGAGCGGCGCCGGCTGGAGGATCGTGTGCTGCGCCGGTCGCTGGAGCGGACGTGGGAGGAGACTGCCGCCTATCTCAAGGAGTACCACCCCGACTGGCTGGCCCGGGCCGAACGCGACCCGAAGCACAAGATGGCCATGGTGTTCCGCTGGTACCTCGGCATGACCTCCCGCTGGGCCGTCTCCGGCGATGCGGACCGTGCCACCGACTGGCAGGTCTGGTGCGGCCCGGCGATGGGCGCGTTCAACGCCTGGACGGCCGGTACCGCGCTGGCGGCGCCCGGCAACCGCCGGGCCGCGGACGTGGCGGGGCATCTGATGCGCGGCGCGGCGTACTTGACGCGGACGGGCCACCTGCGGGCCACCGGCGTGCGCATCCCGGCGGCCTGTGCCGACTACCGGCTTCCGCCGCCGTGATGCGCGGAAGCGGGTGGGAGGCCCCGTGCCCTCCCACCCGCTGCCCGTCCCTGGCCGGTTCCGCCGTTGCGGCGGCCGCGTACCGTCCTACGCCACGGCCCCGGCTCCGGCCGCCGGAGTGCCGCCAGCTTCCGCCGCGGCGGCCTGTGCCGCCGCCGAGCGGGCCCGGCCCGCCTTGGCGACCCGGGTGGTCCAGGCGACCAGGGTGGCCACGACGACCAGCGGGAGGATGTTGTTCACCAGGACCATGGCGCCGGTCGGCAGGGTGTACGTGAGGACGGCGCGGATCGCTGCGTCCGCCAGGAAGCCCAGGCCCCACACCGTCGTCAGCAGGTACTGCGTCCGCCGGAAGCCGGGGAACTGCCACAGCCCGTTCCAGTGGGCCAGGCCCTCGGGCGTGCCGTCGGTGCCGAACTTGCGGCCCAGGTAGAACATCACCGGCCGGCGCAGCATCAGGCTGCCGAGGAAGGACAGGCCCAGCAGGCCCGTGATGGCCGAGTCCTTGAGGAAGACGAGTTCGGTGGTGTTGTAGGCCGTCGCGCTGACGGCGCCGAGCAGCATGAGGATGAGCATCATGATGCCGAACTCGTCGACGCGGCGCCGGATCGCCAGGTGCAGGAGCGTTTCGACTGCGGGCCACAGGGAGATGAGCAGCAGCGCCTTGACCTGGCTCACTCCGTGGTCGGTGAGCATTCCGTAGGTCACGAAGGGCAGGATCACGGCGAACAGGATGGCGGGGCCCCAGTTGGCCGGGCCCTTGCCGCCGCCTCGGCGCTGCGTGTCGTGCTTCGTCATTCCGGTCTTTCCCCCGATTCATTTGTATGTCGCATATACTTACGACCGTGAGCAAGATCGTAACAGGTCGTCAGGGTGCGGCCGCCGTCTCGCGCGGTGCCCAGGTGAGCCTGGTGCCGTTCGTGTACGGAGTGGCCGGGCGCGAGGAACTTCCCGGCACCGCGCTCGTGAGGCTCCTGGGCGACCTGGGTCTGACCCCGGCCGCCGCCCGCTCCCTCATCGCCCGGATGCGCCGCGACGGCCTGATCGCCGCCACCCCCCGCGGCCGCGCCGCCGACTACCGGCTCACCGGCCCCTTCCTCGCCGCATTCCGGCAGATCCGCGACGGCCGCCCCCCGTCCCCCACCTGGGACGGCTTCTTCCACGCCGTCTTCTACACCGTCCCCGAAGCGCATCGCGCCCACCGCGACCGGCTGCGCCGCGCCGCCACGCTCGCCCGCTACGGCCTCATGCAGCCCGGTGTCCTCATCTCCCCCACCGACCGCCGCGACCAGCTCCTGGCCGAACTCGGCGGTCCCCTGCAGGAGGGCACGGTGTACTTCGGGCGTGTGGAACTCGACGTGGCCGACGCCGCCCAGGTGGCCCACCGCGCGTGGGAACTCGACGAGCTCGACCGCCGCTACCGCGAGCACACCGAACGCCTGCACGCCGCCCTGCGCGAGACGCCCGTCCCGCCGGCGCCCGGGCCGCAGGGCCTCGCGGCCTACGCCCGCCTCTTCGGCGGCAGCCTCGTCGACACCCTCCGCACCCCGCCCGCCCTCCCGTCCGAACTCCTCCCCCGCGACTGGCCCCTGCCGGGGCTGCTGGCCGCGGTCGGTGCGGCGTACGCGCACTTCGGCCCGCCCGTGACCGCCTACGTCCAGGAGGTCGTCACGGCTGCCGAGCGCTGAAGGCCATCCCCCGCACCTGGTCGCGGAGCTGCGTCCAGTCGCGTTCCACGGCATCGAGTCGGCGGCGCGCCCACGCAGCCGGCAGAGCCTCGCGATGCATGCGCAGCTCGCGGGCGAGGATCAGAGCCCGGCTCACGGTGAAGGCGGCCACATGCCGCGGGCCGTGCCGGGCGACTCGGCGCTCGATCAGACGGCGGGCCCCGGGGGTGGACGCGAGCAGGGCCCACAGCAGTGCCTGGTCGTGGTGGGGCAGGTAGAAGCCGGCGAACTCCCAGTCCACCAGGGTGATCCCGGTGGTGTCGTCGGCGGTGTGGTGGAGGATGTTGGCCGGCAGGGGGTCACCGTGGGCGACGTGCCGGTCGGGCCCGGCTCGTTCCAGCAGCCGGGTGAGGGCTTGATGGTCGTCGTGGTCCAGGAGGCCGTGCGCGCGATACCGGTCGAGACGCTCGGGGTAGTCCCACACCTGGAGGAACATGCTCGGTCTCCAGTCGGCGAGGAGCGCCAGCGTGTCCACGGCCGCCTGCACCGTGGGCAGCGGCAGCGCGGGCGGGTACCGGTCGACGTGCAACGGTTCACCGGGGACGCGCTGCAGGATCATGACGCCGCTGTCGCTGTCGCCGGCAAGCAGCCTGGGCACATGCACCGGCGGAGCGTCGGCGGTGAAGGCACCGTAGGCGGCTGCTTCCCGGGCGAACTTCTCACGCCAGACCCTCTCCCGAGTGGTGAGAACCTTGGCCACCGCGACCGTGCCGGCATACGTACCGGCCAGGATCACGGCCTTGCCCGTACGGCGGAGCAGGCTCTCGGCGAGGAAGCCGGGGAACCGGGCCTCGACACGGGCCGCGGCCGCTCGCCACGACGCATCGGAAACGGGCACGGACGCACCTTACCTCCCGACGACGGCCCCGGCGGAAGGAGAACGGCCGGCACAACGCAGGCGGGCCACGCCGCGCCCCTGCTCGGCGGCCGGGACGCGGCGTGGCGGGTGGGGCGAGGCGGTCAGAGCTTCAGGAAGGGCTTTTCTCCCGCGATGTTGAGGCGGTGCATCAGACGCTCGTGCGGGAAGTAGTCCGCGACCGCGAGGTGCTGGGTGCAGCGGTTGTCCCAGATCACCAGGTCGCCCTGGGTCCAACGGTGGCGGTAGATCAGTTCGTTGGTCTCGATGTGGCGGCAGAGGAAGGCCAGCAGCGCCCGGCTCTCGGACTCGGTCACGCCGTTGATCCGCGTCACGTACGGGTTCGAGATGTACAGCGCCCGGCGCCCGGTCTCGGGGTGCGTGCGGATCAGCGGGTGCTCCACCGGGTCCTGGTCGGCGAACTGCTGGTCGGGGTCGATGCCCTTCTTGCGCAGGGACTTTTGAAGATTGCCGTAGTCCGGGCCGAACGCCTTGCGTACGTCGTGGGTCGCGGTCAGCTGGAGGAGCAGCTCCTGCATGGGCGCCGACAACGCCTCGTACGCCAGGTACATGTTGCCGTAGAGGGTGTCCCCGCCGACCTTGGGTGTGATCTTGGCGTAGAGGGAGGTGCCGAGCGGGGGCTCCGCCCAGCCGCTGTTGTCGGTGTGCCAGTCGTTCAGCCCCGGCGGCTTCTGCTCGTTGTTGTGGAGCACCATCACCTCGGGGTGCCCCTCGATGGTCATCGGCAGTAAGTGGTTGTGCGTCAGCAGCGGCCCGAAGCGCGCGGTGAACGTCTTCTGCTGCTCGACCGAGATGTCCTGGCCGGGGAAGACCAGCACGTTGTACTGGTGGAAGGCGTCGAGGACCGCCTTCCACGCCTCGTCCGAAAGCTCCTGCGACAGGTCGAGACCCGTGACCCGGGCCCCGATCGCGGGGCTCACCGGCTCGATGACGGGCAGGGTTGTGCTCATGATGAGATCGCTCCACAAGGTGAAATGGACGGGGTGAGGGGCTGACCGGTGGTGGTCAGGGTGTGCAGCAGGACGTCGGGGTCGATGACGCCGCCGCTGACCACGGCCACGGGGCTGCGCCAGCCGTACGAGGTGGCGTGCTTGAGTGCTGCTGCGTACGCTGCGGCTCCTGCACCCTCGCAGACGATCTTGTCGGCGAAGGCCAGCGACGACAGCGCCTCGGCGATCTCCTGCGGAGTCACCGTGAACACCCCGGCCAGCTTGTCCTTCAGCCGTTCGAACTGGGCCGGGATGACGAAACTCGCGCCGATGCCGTCCACGAACGAGCGCTCGTACGGCACCTCCGTGGGGCGGCCCGCGCGCAGCGATGCCGACAGGGGCGCTCCGGTGCTGATCTCGACGGCGTAGACGGGGACCTTCAGGTAGGTCGCCAGGCTGTAGGCGAGGTTTCCGCCGCCGTACGGCACCAGCACCGCGTCCACGTCCGGCAGGTCGTCCTGGATCTCCATCCCGATCGTGGCGATGCCCAGCGAGACGTACGGGTCGCTCTCCGAGGAGAGGAAGAAGCCCGGCAGCTCGGGGAAGGAGGAGGAGACCATGGTGCGGCGCCAGATCGGGTACGGAACCTCGACGATCCGGGCCCTGGGGTTGTGCGCCAGGATCTGCGACCGCTTCGCCTGCGGAATGGAATCCGGCACCACCACCGTGTACGCCAGATCCAGCTCCGACGTCACGTGGGCCAGGCCCTGGGCGAAATTGCCCGAGCTGCCGGTCACGACGCCGTCGCGGACGATCCGGGCCCACACCTCCGGTCGGAACCGCCGGTAGGCGTGCAGCGCGCTGAGCGCGCCCCGGGCTTTGAACGAGTTGGTGATCTGAAGGTTCTCGCACTTCAGGTGGATGTCCACCGGGCTCGGTGCCTTCGCCCGCAGCAGCGGCGTACGGCGGATGTGCGGGCCGATGAGTTCGCGCACGCGCCGTACCGAGGCGGGGGAAATGGCCTCGGGTAACAAGGGTTTCAACATGTGGCTTTCGCTATCGGATAGGAAAATTCCTCGGTCAGACCGAGCTTCCGGGCCAGCGCGATGCTCGGCGTCTTGTGCACGTGACACGTCATGACGGAACGCAGGCCCCGCCTGCTGCCCCAGCGGCTGACCGCGGCGAGGACCACGAACGCCAGTCCCTTGCGGCGGTGGTCGGGGTGGGTGTGGATGCCGAGCTCGATCAGTCCGCCGCCGATGACGCCGTGCGCGTCCGCCGCCACCCGGCCGTCCTTGACCAGGGCGAAGCCGGCCGCATGGTCGGCGTACCGGGCGCCCGTGCCGAAAATGCTGCGCGCCATCGGGGAATCGAGGCCGGAGAAGGTCTCCGCGTCGATCCGCACCAAGGTGTAACCGTCGGGGGCGAGCGGGCTGGGGGCGCTGAAGTCCAGGGGGGTGTGGGTGAAGGGGGTGTGGGTGAAGTGCAGCCGCCGCTCCGTGGTGAAGCCGGCCTGCTCGGCCCACTCTCCGATGCCGGGGCCCGGCGGATGGACGAGCTGCACCTCGCCGTGGCCGGCGAGCAGCGTCGCCGCCTCCATGAAGAAGCCAGGGGTCATGGTTCCGGCGGCAAGGCAGAACGGTGCCGTGGTGGCGATCAGACAGCTCACAGGGGCGCCGTTGCGGAAATGCGCCCAGGCCCTGCCCGGAATGGCTCCGTCGATGACCGCGTGGGCGAAGGCCAGGTTGGGATGGTCGGGGTCGAAGAGAGGGACGAGACGCGGGAGGTCGGCTGCAGCCACCTCGACCAGCTGGTCCCGGTCCGTGCCGGGGGCCGGCGGGGCAGCACTCATTGCTTCTCCATCGGGGGCTCTCCACAGGGTTCGAAAACGGGACGGGCCGTACGTATGGAGGTTCGATCCTAGAACCTTCAAAGTTCTCCGACGGCTCCGATGGCTCAAAGCAGGAGGCGCTCAAGGGGTCAACTCGCCGGTGGGAGAAGCGTCATGACCGCAGCGACGCTGGTGACCCGCCCTCCGCACCGACCGGACGGACGGTCTGCTTACGCACAGCATTTGGATGATTACCGCGACAAAAGGGCCGAGTTGGCCGAACACGAGCGTTGACGCGGCGCCCCGACCGCCAGTTGGCTCTCCCTGGCCCGCCGGCACGGGCGGGATGCGGGCCGGCTCGACACCAGGGGAGGACTGATCATGGTGAGACGGACCAACAAGGGGCACAGAAGACGGTGGGCGGTACGCGGAGGCTGCGGGCTCGCGGCCGTCGTCCTCTTGTCGGGGGCGGCGTTACCGGCCCGGGCGGCAGCCCCCGATCAGCACGGCGTCGTCCAGGTCGACCTCGGCCTCGACGGCGCGCAGCCCAACGGCTGGTCGGAGGCGTCCGGGATGAGCGCGGACGGCAGGTACGCCCTCTTCGTCTCCCTGGCGTCGAATCTGGTGCCCGGCGACACCGATCTGAACTACGACGCCTTCGTCCGGGACCTGCGCACCGGGCGCATCGAACGGGTCAGCCTCGGCGACGACGGTTCGCCGCTGGGGGCGGGCGAGGCGGCCATCAGCGGCGACGGCCGGTCCGTGGCGTTCAGCTCGGTCGTCCCGGGCAGCAACAGCTGGCAGATCTTCGTCCGGGACCGCCGGAGCGGACACACCCGACAGGTCACCACTGGTGCCGAGGATTTCGAGAGCCCCACCATCAGCTGGAACGGCCGGTACGTGGCGTACGCCTCGCGCCAAGGCAGCGGCATTTACGTCACCGACCGCTGGAAGGGCACCACCCGGCTGATCACGACCGCTCCGGACGGCTCCCCGGCCGACCGCGGCTGCGACAATCCCGTCATCAGCGCGGACGGCTCCACCATCGGCTTCCGCTCGACGGCCACCAACCTCGTGCCTCCTGCCCAGGCTCCCACCGTCACGGGGGCGCGGCCGCCCCGGCCGCGAAGGACGCCCCAGTTCTACGTGTGGAACGCACACACCGGCCGGATCCAGAGGGCGAGCATCGACGCCGCCGGCGCGCCGCGCGAAGCCCTCCTCGGCGCAAGCCTGAGCCCCGACGGGCGCTACGCGCTCTTCAGGACCCCCGAACCCAACGGCAACGGCACGGACCCGAACGCCTCGCACGACGAGCTCTACGTCCGCGACCTGTGGCGGGGCACGACCACAGCGGCCGGCCGCCCACTGCCGGGCACCCGAACCGTCGGCGGCTCCTACGGTGGCACCATGACGGCCGACAGCCGCTGGGTCGTCTTCGCCTCGGACGCCGACAACCTGGTGCCCGGCGACACCAACCAGGCCACGGACATCTTCCGGCGCGACATGTGGACCGGCCGGACGGAACGGATCGACATGGCGGGTATCTCCTGGACGCCGGTTTCCCTCCTCGTCAACAGCCTCGGCACCACGGCGCTCTTCAACGAGACCGGCAAGGTCTACAGCCGCCGCCTGCCGACCGGCTGACCGGTGCAGCCGCCCTCGCAGCCGCCGGGTGTCCCCCATCCGGACCGGGGTCCGGGGCGATTGTCAGTGGTGGGTGAGAAGGTGAGGGCACCTAGTCGGAAAGAGGGGGAACGGCCATGTCCGGAAACCAGAACTACATCAATCACGTTGCCCTTGTGCTGGATGCCAGTTCGTCCATGTCGCACCTCAGCCAGAAAGTCGTCGAAGTCGCCGATCAGCAGATCGCGTACCTGGCCCGCCGGTCGCAGGAGCTGGACCAGGAAACCCGTGTGACGGTGTATGTATTCGCCGACAAGGTGGAATGCGTCATTTACGACAAGGACGTGCTGCGCATGCCGTCCCTGAAGCAGCTGTACCGGGTCGGTGGAATGACGGCTCTGCTGGCGGCCACGCTCAAGTCGCAGCGGGAGCTGGCGCAGACGGCTCAGCTCTACGGTGACCACAGCTTCCTGACGTTCGTTCTGACCGACGGGCAGGAGAACGCAAGTCACCGTTGCCCGGACGTCGCCGCCAAGGGCACGCGGGAGCTGGTGCAGGCCGTGGCCACGATGATGGCCACGCAGCAGGACAACTGGACGCTGGCCGTTCTCGTGCCCGATCAGATGGGGAAGCGCGAAGCCATGCAGTGCGGCTTCCCGAAGGACAACATCGCCATCTGGGACGCCACCAGCACACAGGGCCTGGAAGAGGCCGGGCAGGTCATCCAGCAGGCCACCGAAAACTTTATGATGGGCCGCACCAAGGGAATTCGCGGTTCCCGGGCGGTGTTCTCCACGGGTGCCGACGCGGTCAACAAGGACACCATCCAGGCAGCCGGTCTCACTCCGATGAATCCCTCGGAATACCAGCTCGTCCCGGTGGCCCGCGAAGCAGCGATCCGGGAATGGGTCGTCGAATGCGGCCACACCTACCGTACCGGCTGCGCGTTCTATCAGCTGAGCAAGTCCGAGAAGATCCAGGCGCAGAAGCAGATCGCAGTGCTGGAGAAGAAGACGGACCGGGTCTACACCGGTCCGCAGGCCCGGACCCTGCTCGGTCTGCCCGACACGGAGGTCCGCGTCAAGCCCGACCACAACGACGACTTCACCATCTTCGTGCAGAGCACCAGTGTCAATCGCAAGCTCGTACCCCACACCCGCCTGCTCCTGATGATCTGACGCCCTCACGCGCCCCCGCCGACCCGATCAGGCGGGGGCGACGATCGAGTCGAGGAGTGTGGGGGCGTGGTCCGGCCGCCGCGTCGAGCGCTGTGGCGGCGGCCAGGATGCTGGTGAGGCGCTCGGCGAAGTGCGGGTGTGTGCCCGGGTTCAGCGCAGGTCGGTGAGCTCGGGAGCGAAGACGGTACCCAGCGGTTCGGGTCCGACGTACTGCTGGCAGTTGCACCGTCGGGCCTCGTACTGCACCGGCTTGCGCTCGGCGTCCCAGGCGATGGGGGCGTCGACCATTTCGTGGCACGTGCCCTGCTTGTCGTGCTTGGCCAGGTGATGGGTGCAGCCGCACACGGGCTCCGGGGGACGGTTCGCGGCCTCCAGCGCGAGCTGCTGGCGCTCGGTCACCCGGAGCAGCTCCATCTTGCGCTCATGCCGGTTCTTCAAGGCGTCCCGGACGCTGTCGCGCACCCATCCACCGCCGACGATGACCACAGGGATCACCATCCAAACCCAGCCACCCATGTTCTGCATGTCCCCCTGTTCGAGAAGAAGCACAGCTTAAACGCGCACGTGGGTGATGCGATGCGCGGGGGTTCGCATCTTTGTGGCTTCTGCCAGTACGAGTGTCCGCGCCCGTGCGGGGAGACTGCCCACCGGCGGCTTCGGCGTGCCGGGCGGCGCCACCTCCCGGCGGAGCAGGGGAGGACGGCGGCGGTGGGTGTGCAGCAGTACGACGAGATCGGTGACGCGTTCGAAGGCTTCAAGTCCTTGCCGCTGGCACGCTACGTGGAGGTGCCCGGCTTCCTGGCCATGGTCGGGGACGTGCGCGGCCGGTCGGTCCTGGACCTGGCCAGCGGTACCGGGTTCTACAGCCGGGAGTTCAAGCGGCGCGGTGCCGCGGAGGTGCTCGGCGTCGACATCTCCGGTGCCATGGTCGCGGCGGCTCGCGAGCGGGAGGAGCGCGACCCGCTGGGCGTGCGCTACGAGGTGGGCGACGTGGCCGACTTGCGCCCCCTCGGGCGGCGCTTCGACGTCGCGACGGCGGTACAGCTCCTCGGCTACGCGGAGGACGTCGCCGTCATGGAGCGGATGTGCCGCAATGTGCACCGCAGCCTGGTGCCCGGAGGCGAGTTCTTCGTGCTGCTCCAAACGCCCGACTTTCGCTTCGACGGGCCGTCCATGGCCGCGTACGGCTTCCTGTGCGAACCGACCGGCGAGCAGGCCGGGACCGGGCCACGCATCCGGGTCACGGCCCTGCTCGATCCGCCGATCTCGTTCGTCAGCACCTGCCCGCGACGGGAGGTCTACGAGAAGTGTCTGCGGGCCGCCGGGTTCGAGGACGTGACGTGGGTTCCGCTGCAGGTGTCCGACGCCGGTCTGCGGAGGTTCGGTGCGGACTTCTGGGCGGACCTGCGGGCCAATCCCCCGCTGGAGATGCTGCGCTGCCGTGCCTGACCGCGAGTGCCTAGTCTGTCCGCCATGGCGAAATGGGCGTACGTAACAGTCATGCACTTCGGTCACGGCAAGGATTCGGCGAAGGGGGTCGGCTCCAGGCACAGCTTCGGCAGCCCGGAGGCCGCCCGGCGCGCGATGCTGGCGGAGCTGCGCGAGGTGAGCGCCGGCCACGAGGGCACCGCGACCGCGCGGTCGGTGGGTGATGCCGAAGTGCTGGAGCGGCACAGCGGGCAGGTGTACCAGCCGCGGGGGAAGGGCCGTCAGGAGGTGACGGTGCCGGTGCGCAATCCGGACGGGGTGGTCGAGTCGGTCACGGTGACGGTCGATGCGCCTGTGGGATCCGTGGACGGCGGCAACGGGGCGGGGCAGTTGCTCGTCGGCCTCGGGGTGCTCTTCCTCGGGGCCGCCGTGCTCACCATGACGATGGACTGGGGGCAGGTCGGCGCCGTCCTGGGCGCTCTGGTCACCGGAGGGATCGGGGCGGTCTGCCTGGTGTACGGCATCCGCGAGCTGCGGTGATCGCCGGCAGCCGGCCGGGCACGGTGGAGCGTGCCCGGCCGGCGGTCGGTGGGTGGGTGTCAGTCGGTGGGAGCGGCGATCAGTTTGCGGATGGTCATCGGTTCGGCGAGGACACGGTCCAGCACGTGCTCGACGTGGTGGAAGTGGGCGGTGGTGAAGTGCTCGGCGAGGGCCCGGGGATCCGTCCACTCCTCGACGATCACCATGCGGGCGCTGTTGTTGGGGTCGGTGTAGGGGCGGTAGGCGAGGCAGCCGGGTTCTTCCAGGGACGGCTCGATCATCGCTTCCAGGGCGGTGCGCAGGCGGTCCTCCTGGCCGGGGGCGGCCAGGCACTCGGCGACGACGGTGAGGGACATAAGGGGTGATCTCCTGGTGCGGTGGCGGTAGGGGTGGCTTCAGGGGCGGGCGGGGCCGGTGCCGGCGCCAGACGTGGTGATGGCGGTGGCGATCTCCTCCAGGTCGTCCGGCGTCAGGTGCACCGAGCCGGCCCCGATCCAGCCGTCGACCTGGCCGGGCTTGCGGGCGCCGACGATGGCCCCGGTGATGCCGGGCCAGGCCAGCACCCAGGCGATGGCCACCTCGGCGACGGTGGCGCCGTGCCGGGCGGCGACGGGGCGCAGTGCGTTCGCCACATGGAGGTTGGCGGTCAGGCCGGTGGTGAAGTCCCGGTGGGCGACGCGCCAGTCGTCGGCGGGCAGACCGGCGACGCGTGCGGCGGAGAAGGTGCCGGTGAGCAGGCCGGACTGCAGCGGGGAGTAGGTGATCACGCCCGTGTCGTGGGCGCGGGCCCAGGCGATCTCGTCCGCGGCGCCGCGGTTGACGGCCGAGAACGGCGGCTGGACGACGTCGACGTGGGCGATGCGTTCGGCGGCGGCCAGCTGCTCGGGCGAGTGGTTGGACAGGCCGATCGCCCGGACCTTGCCCTCGGCCTTGAGGTCGGCCATGACCTGCCAGTACTCCTCCAGCGGGGTGGCGTTCGGGGAGACGGCGCCGCTGCCGTCGCCCGCGTACTCCAGGGACTCGCCGGTGTCGGGCCAGTGCACCTGGTACAGGTCGATGCGCTCGACGCCCAGCCGGCGCAGCGAGTCCTCGACCTCGCGGCGGACGCTGGCCGGCTTCATGATCCGGCGGGGTGCGGCCTGCGGGTTGTCGGGGTCCCAGACCAGGCCGACCTTGGTGAAGAGGTAGGGGCGGTCGGCCTCGGGCAGGTGGGCGACGGCCTTGCCGATCAGTTCCTCGGAGTGGCCGAGGCCGTAGACGGCGGCAGTGTCGATCCAGTTGACGCCCGCGTCGAGTGCGTGCCGGATGGCGGTGATCGACTCGGTGTCGTCGGTGTCGCCCCAGCCGAAGAACCAGCCGGATCCGGACACCGCCCAGGAGCCGAGGCCGATGCGGGTGATGTCCATGCCGGTGGTGCCGAGGGGGCGGGTGGGCAGGTGAGTGGTCGCCATGACGAGGTGTTCCTTCGTGAGGTGGTGTGCGGGGCCGGGTTCGTTCCGGTGACCATCACTTTGGTCGCCGGGCGACGGCCCACCCAGTGGCAGCCGGTGCCTGGGCACGGCATGACCAGGCTCGCAAGGGCCGCGGGAGGGACGGGACGGCGATACTTGGCGCATGGTTTTGGACAGACGCGCAGAACTGGGTGAGTTCCTCCGGTCCCGCCGGGCGCGGTTGCGCCCCGAGGAGCTGGGGCTGCCGGACTACGGCGGTCAGCGGCGTGTGCCGGGGCTGCGCCGGGAGGAGCTGGCCCGGTTGGCCGGGGTGAGCGTGGACCACTACGTGCGCCTGGAGCAGGGGCGCACCCTGCACTTCTCCGAAGCGGTGCTGGACGCGGTCGCCCGCGCCCTGCGCCTGAGCGCGGTGGAGCGCGAGCATCTGTACCGGCTGGCGCGGCCGTGGTCGGAGGCGGACCGTGCCGACGGGCCACCGCCGTCGCAGCAGGTGCGGCCGGGGTTGCGCCGGTTGCTGGAGTCGGCGTCCGACGTACCGGCGTACGTGGTCGGCCGGAACACCGACGTCCTGGCGTGGAACCGGCTCGCGGCGGCGCTGATCACCGATTTCGGTGCGCTGCCGCCCCGGCAGCGGAACCTGGCGCGTCTGGTGTTCCTGGACGAGGGGATGCGCAGCCTGTACGCCGACTGGCGCGGCAAGGCGAGCGATGTGGCGGCCTATCTCCGGCTCGATGCGGGGCGTCATCCGGACGATCCGCAGACGGCAGCGCTGCTCGACGAACTCTCCGCGGGCAGCCCGGAGTTCCGTCGGGCGTGGGCGGAGCACGAGCTGAAGGACAAGACGCACGGACGGTACGTCTACCGGCACCCGGTCGTCGGGGAACTGGACCTCGGGTTCGAGACGCTGCGGCTGCCCGACGACCCGGACCAGGCGCTGGTGGCCCACACGGTGGAGGATGGCTCCCCGTCGCAGACGGCGCTGCGGCTTCTGGCGGCGTGGGCTCAGGAGAGCCGGTCGGTGGGCTGAGCCCGGCTGCACTGCGCGGCACATGTTCGTCGGGGTCGGCCGGTTTGAGGGCGAAGCGGCAGGTTAAGCGCCTCATCAGTCACTGATGAAGGAGGGACACGCACCATGAGCATCCTCGCCTGGATCATCATCGGCCTGCTCGCCGGAGCGATCGCCAAAGCCCTCATGCCCGGCAAGGATCCCGGAGGCGTGCTGGTGACGATGGTGATCGGCATCGTCGGGGGGCTGCTGGGCGGCTTCCTCGGCAAGGTGATGTTCGGCGTTGAATCGATCAACGGCTTCTTCCACCTGTCGACGTGGATCGCCGCGGTCGTCGGTTCCGTCATCATCCTCGCCCTGTACCGGGTGTTCGCCGGGCGGAGCCACCGACACCACGGGCACGGTCGGCACTCGCACGCGTGACGCCCGTCCCGCGGCCCGGGCCCGGCACGGCCGGGGGACCCGGTGAGCGGACGAGCCCGCACCCGCGGCAGCGACGGGTGCGGGCTCGTCCCCGTTCCGCCGTCGTGCGGTGCGTCCTGGCCCGGCCGTGGTCGTATCTCCTGCGGGCCGCCCACCGGCCCGGCCCCGAGCGCAACGACGTCCTGCTGCAGCTCAAGGCGGTGGGGGCCACGGTGGTGGCCTGGTATCTGGCCGGCCGGCTGCTGCCCGCGCAGGTACGCGCCTTCGCGCCGTTCACCGCGCTGCTGGCGCTGCAGCGCACGGTGTACCGGTCGCTGTGGGAGGCGCTGCGGTATCTGGGGGCGCTGGTCATCGGTGCCGGTGTGACCGGTGTCCTCGGGACGACGGCCGGGGTGCATGCGTGGACGCTGGCGCTGGTGATGCTGTTCGCCCTGGTCGCGGCGAAGACCTCGTCACTGGGCGGGCAGCGGTACCAGATACCGGTCGTCGCCGCGTTCGTCTTCACCTCCGGCCTGGGCCGGTGGAGCTACATCACCCACATGGTCGCAGCGGTGGCCCTGGGCGTGGGCTGCGGGCTCGTGGCCCACTTCCTGCCGGCCCCCTCCTTCCACCCGGCCTCCGCCCGGGAGCAGGTCGACGACGTCTGGCAGGACACGCGGCGGCTGGTGAAGGACGTGGCGCTCGCGCTCGGCGACGGCCGGTGCGCGGGGGAATCCGTCCAGGGATGGGGCCGGCGCTGCCGCCGGCTCGGCGAGCGCGTCGACGCGGCGCGGGCCACCGTGCGCGGCGAGGAGGAGAACCGCAGGCTCAACCCGCGCAGCCGTCGGTCCGGGGAGCCGGCCGGGCTGGGCACGTGCCTGGTGTCGCTGGACGTGCTCGCCCGCGTCGTCGCCCATCTGGGCTCGCTGGTGCGCGGTCTTCGCCAGGCCGCCGCGTGCACCGACGGGCCGGCCCACGACTTCCTTGCCGCCTATGCCGGCCTGCTGCATCGCATCGCGGACGCGCTCGGTCACCACTGCCCCGGCCGTACCGGGCCGGACGACGACGCCGCCCGGCGGGCCATGGAGGAAGCCACGGGTCGCTGCGAGGAGCTCATCGCCCGGTACCCCCGGCAGGCCGCCACGGAGCGCTGGCACGTGTACGGCACCCTGCTCATCGACGCCTCCCGCATCCTGCACGAGCTGGGGGAGCCCGACCAGGGGCACGGGTGAGGGCTGCCGTGCGGCACACCCACACGGGTGGTCTGCCGTGGCCCTCACGGTGTCGCGGGTAGACGCCCTGCCACACCTTCCGTACCGGGCTCACGCAGAAAGGAGATCCCCGTGCCCCGTATGCACCATGTCACGTGGTCCTGCGCCGTCACCCTGCTGACCTTCCTCCTGATGCTGGTGTTCAGCGACCACCAGTACCCCGCCTGGAGCACGGCCCTGGCCAGCGCCTCCATGGCCATGGCCGCCGGCGCCCAGACCCACGTCCTGCTGACGGATCGAAGGAACCGCCGCTGACCCCGCCCGGCCGTGATCAGGCGGGCTGTTGCGCGGTGCGGGCCGCGGGGTCGAGGGTCAGCATGGCCGCCTCGTCGGCGCTGCCCGGCTCGGCCTGGTAGACGACGAGCCGCTGCCCGCCCGTGCCGGCGAGCTTCATCACCTCGAAGGTGAGCGTCATCATGCCGGCCTTGGGGTGGTTGAAGGTCTTGGGGCCGCCGGAGCGCTCCTTGACGTCGTAGCGCTCCCACAGCCGGGCGAAGTCGGGGGACTTCAGCAGCAGTTCGCCGACCAGGGCGGCGAGCCGGGGCGCGTCAGGGTCGGCGCCGCCGACGGCGCGCAGGTGCGCCACCGACTTGGCGACGGTTTCCTCCCACGGCTCGTAGAGCGTGCGCCCCTCGGGGTGGAGGAACAGATAGCGGCTGTGGTTGCGCTGTTCCGCCGGCCAGTCCCACAGGCCGGGAAAGAGCCGCCGCCCGGGCGCGTTGGCGGCCAGTACGTCGTTGAACGGTGTGACGATGTATGCGGGCAGCGGGCGCAGGGTCTCCAGCATGCGCAGGACGGACTCCCGCACGGTGTGCTCGGCGCTCCCGGTGCTGCGTGGCTGGGCCTGCCGGCCGGAGGCCAGGTCGGCGAGGTCCTGCAGGCGCTCGTGGGCGTCGCCGCACAGGCGCAGGGCGCGGCTGATGGCCTCGATGACGGCCGGCGAGGGGTTGGTCTCGCGGCCGCGCTCGAGCCGCGTGTAGTAGTCCACGCTCACCCCGGCGAGCGTCGCGAGCTCCTCGCGGCGCAGCCCCGGGGTGCGGCGTATCCCGGTCCCGGCGGGCAGCCCCGCCTCTGCGGGGGTGATCCGCGCGCGCCGGGCACGCAGGTATCTGCCCAGTTCGGTGGCGTGTGTCATCCCTCCATGATCCCAGACGGGTGCTGCGCGTGGGGGGCCGTGACAGGGCCAGGCACGGCGCACCCCGGCACGGCGCGGTCTGCCGGGGCGGCGGCGGGCGGCGCACTGTGGTGGACGCCGGCCGATGTCCACGACCCGACCCCGAGAAAGGGTGCTTCGTCATGCCGCCCGCCACGCTCTCCTCGCAGCAGCGATCCGTCACGCTGCCCGCCGCCCCCTCCCCCGCTCCCGCGGTGGCCCCGCAGCGGTCCGCATCCATAGCGCTCGTCGCCTCGCTGCTGGGCTTCACCGTCATCACCATCGACGTCTCGGCCGTCAACATCGCGCTGCCCGCGATCCGCTCCTCCCTGCACGGCGGGATGGCCGGGCTGCAGTGGGTCGTCGACTCGTACACGCTGATGTTCGCGGCCCTGCTGCTGTCCGCCGGGGCGCTGGCCGACCGGGCAGGGGCGCGGCGGGCGTATGCGTGGGGCGTCGCGCTGTTCACGCTCGCCTCGCTCGGCTGCGCGGTGGCGCCGGGCATCGGCTCGCTGGTCGGCGCGCGGTTCGTCCAGGGCGCGGCGGCCGCGGTGGTCATGCCCGCGTCGCTGGCGCTGATCCGGCAGGCGTACGGGGACGCGCGGCGCCGGGCCCGGGCCATCGCCCTGTGGACGGTCGGCGGTTCGGTCGCCATGGCGGCGGGGCCGGTTCTGGGCGGTGTGCTCACCGAGGTGGCCGACTGGCGTGCCGTCTTCCTGCTCAACCTGCCGGTCGGTGCGGTGATTCTGCTGCTCCTGGCCCGCACCGCGCCCTCGCCGCGCCGTCCCGCGCCGCTGGACCCGCTGGGTCAGTTCAGCGCCGTGGCCGCGCTGGCGGGGCTGGCGTACGCGGTCATCGAGGGCGGGCACCGCGGTTGGACGTCCGCTCCGGTACTGGTCGCGGCGGTGGTGGCGGTCCTCGGGGGCGTGGCCTTCGTGGCCGCGGAGAAGCGGCATGCCGCTCCCATGGTTCCGCTGGGCATGCTGCGGCAGGGGCGGGTGACGGTGCCGCTGGCGGCCGGTTTCGCGATCAACGCGGGTTTCTACGGTGTCGTCTTCCTGCTCGGCCTGTACCTGCAGCAGCTGCGGGGGATGTCCGGGACGGCGGCGGGGCTGATGTTCGTGCCTCTGTCGGCGGTCATCACGTCGATGAACCTGCTCTCGCCGCGGCTGACGGAGCGGTTCGGGCACCGTGTGGTCATCGTGTCGGGTCAGGCGATCCTGGCCGTGGCCATGTTCGTTCTGCTGCCGCTCAGCGGGAGCACTCCGTTGTGGGCGGTCGTGCTGATGCTGGTTCCCACCGGCATGGGCGGTGCGCTGGCCGTGCCGGCGCTGACCGCCCTGCTCATGGACGCCGTTCCCGAGCACCGGGCGGGCACTGCGTCCGGCCTGCTCAACGCCCTGCGGCAGACGGGTGGCGCGTTGGCCGTGGCCCTGTTCGGCACGCTGCTGGGGGACGGAGGTGAGGGTTTCTCCCTCACCGGTATGCGGCAGGCCCTCGCGGCGGTGGGGATCGTCCTGGTGGTGACGGCGCTGCTGGCGTTCCGGCTGCCGCGCGGGGAGCGGCGGGGGTGACCGCGTGCGGGGCCGCCGATGCCCGAAGGGCGCGGGAAAAGCCGGTGACGGCTTCCCCCGCGCCCTTGCGCTGTTCCGCCGGCCGGGTCAGATGCGGTCGGCGGCGATGAGGAGGTAGTGGAAGCTGCCTTCCTTGTAGGCCGTCAGGAACGGGTCCTCCACGCCGGTGGCCAGCGAGGACTGGGCGCGCAGTTCCCAGTAGGGGATGGTGGCGGCGGTCAGGTCGACGACGTTCATGGGCACCAGGCCGTTGGC
>NZ_JBFAPE010000030.1:0-68524 GCF_040675615.1 Streptomyces sp. NPDC049585
GTAGATGTCGCAATCCACACCGAGCCAGAAGGCCCTCACCCGTTCAAGCACCCAGCCCGCGTGTCACCAACGTCCCGGGACAACACACCTAGGGCCTGTCCGACGGGTCACGACCGATCACAGCACCCAGATCCGCAATGCACAGCGGAGCATGGCAGCGATACTGACGCCTGCCTCTCTTGGCCCTCCGAGCGATGCGAGCTGCCCATACGAGGGCATCCCACATTGCCCATGCACTCGGCATCACGGCGGCGTACCCAGGGTGGAGATTGCTCTGGGCGCACAGGGTGCCTGATTGCTCGGCACTCCCACACCGACACTGAGCCAGAAGCTGCCTTGGTCAGAAGTGCCATTGACTTTCGGTCGGGCAGACCATCGTCAACGTGTAATCAATTTCCTTCGACAGGCCACCTTCTAGCATCTTCTTCGCGTCGCTGACGGAGCGTTTCGTGCGGAACATCTCGGGGCTCACCGGGACCGAGAATGAAGCAAAGGTCGCGCCGCCATCTTTGATGTTCAACTTCACTTGATACCCACTGGATGATGCCGGGTCAACGCCGAAGTCCTTCTTCCCCGCTCCCTCGACATCAAAGTTGTCCATCGTCAACTCTGTCCAATCGCTGCAAAGGTCCCGAAATTTGCCTCGCACTTCGTTGATTGTGAGGTCAAAGGTAAAGGCGATGGGACTGCGTTGGACGATGTTGTATTGGGCGGTCTCGGCCATCGTGGCGATCTCGGCGGTGGCGAGATCCTTGAGGGTGTACGAGACGGGGACACAGTCCTCCATAAGGATGTCGTCACTGAAGTAGGTGTGCAGCTGATCGGTTCTGATCAGTTGGGCGATGTCCTTGTTCGGACCGCCTCGGGCGATGACGGTGACTTCGGCGGTGTCGAGGATGTTCTGGTACTCCATGGTTACGTTCCCCTCGACCTTGTTCGCCCCGCTGTCCCAGGACGCCTGGAGGGCAGCCCTGGCCTTGGTGACGTCGTGTGTGGTGTGGAAGCCGAAGATGAGGCTGCGCCCATAGGAGAGTGCCGACATGTACAGGGGCGGGTTCTTCTTGCCGATGTACACAGGATCGTAGGTGGCGAGTGCATCCCAGGTGAGATCTTTGGTGAACCAGTTTTGCGGCTTGCCGTGGTTGTCGCAGTTGACGGTGTATGAGCCCTGGATGAAGTAGGCATAGATGGTGTGGCGCTTGGAGTTCTTCTCCAAGCTGGCCTGGGCGCTGGCATTGACCGACAGATATTTGGCGGAGACGTTCATCTCCAAGAGTGCTGCCTCCATAGATGAGGCTTCGCTCATGTTGTACTGCACGCTGGTGTTGGGAGCCTTGTGCCCCTTCAAGGGCGATTTGCTTCCAAGCACTCAGATTCCGCACGTAAGTGTTCATGTCGGCCGGGTCAGTGCCCTTCTGGCCGGTCGGGATCGTGACGGAGGTGGCGCTGATGGTCTTACCGTCTGCAAGTGCGACGATTTTAAAGGAGGTGCAGGTTTGGGCAGCCGTAGCCGGCACGGTGTACGTGGGATTCTCCACTGTTCCCAGGGCGGTTGTGGCTCCGTCCGCGGCGATCCCGGAGATCTCGTAGCGGTCAGCCTTCACCGGTGCCCACCACGACAGTGCCACGCTGCCGTCGTCGAGGACGCGCACCGGCTCCTCGGGGAATGAGTGCTTGACGGTTTCCTGCTGCATGGACATGGTCCACTCCTTTCCGTGAGTTCCTAGAGTTCCTAACGAGCGCCATGACCTGCGAGAGATGGACTTACCCGGGCTGCTGGACTCCTCCTTCATAGACAGCTGAAAAATCCCACTCCAGAGGGACTCCCTTTACACCTGACAGGCCATTGCGTTGCGAGTGTCGCCCCTGGTGGCAGCTGTTTACGGGCCTTGCAGCGGCTAACGCAATGAAGGTGGATGGCTGCTGCTTGCCGTGTCAAGGACAGGAGTTGAGCGTTCGCTCCGTTGTGGGGACATCGCCGTGGATCGTGTCGGATGAGCTGGGGGACCGCTTGGAGCCGCTACTTCCGCAGCGTGAACGGCGCTTTCGGTACCCGGGCCGCAAGCGGCTGCCGGACCGGGAGGTGCTGTGCGGGATCTTGTACGTGCTGCACACCGGAACCCAGTGGGAGTACCTGCCCAGGGAGCTGGGCTTCGGCTCGGGCACGACCTGCTGGCGGCGGCTGTGGGACTGGAATGAGGCCGGCGTCCGGCAACGACTCCACGAAGTTCTGCTCGCAGAGCTGAACGCGGCCTCACGACTTGATCACCGACGGGCATGGCACACCGCTCACCGTCCTGCTGACCGGCGGCAACCGCAACGACGTCACCCAGCTGCTCCCGCTCCTCGATGCGATTCCATCAGTCCGAGGCCGCGTCGGCCCTCCTCGCCGCAAACCTGACGTGCTCTTCGCCGACCGCGGCTACGACCACGACGTCTACCGCGACCAGGTCCGCGAACGTGGCATCGTGCCCGCGATCGCCCGGCGCGGAACACGACACGGCACCGGACTGGGCACCTACCGGTGGGTGGTCGAACGGAGTTTCGCGTGGCTACACGGCTTCCGACGGCTACGGATCCGCTGGGAACGACGAGGCGACATCCACGAAGCGTTCCTCAAACTCGCCTGCTGCCTGATCACTCACCGACGACTCAGCTCGTTGTGTTAGCTGTTGTAAGCGGCTTATCTCGGTCAGGTTCCTGGGGTGTGACGTCGATCTGACCAACCCGGCTCGTTCACAATGACTCGCGCCTTCCCGGACGCGCCACGCCCACGAGTCGCTGGAAATCACCGACGACGGCGTTGACGCCGTCACGCCGGACGTTCCGCGCACAGAGCCGGGGAACGGGCCGGACTACGAGGCCGGGCCCGCCGGGGTCAGGAACGGATGAACGCGAGGATGTCCGGGTTGAGGACCTCCGAGTGCGTCGACAGCATCCCGTGCGGGTAGCCCTCGTAGGACTTGAGGATCCCGTTCTTCAGAAGCTTGACCGTCAGGGGTGCCGAGTCGTCGTACGGGACAACCTGGTCGTCGGTTCCGTGCGCGACGAGGACGGGCACCTCGATCTGCTTCAAGTCCTCGGTGAAGTCGGTCTCGGAGAACGCCGCAACGCACTCATAGTGCGCGATCGCAGCGCCCATCATGCCCTGGCGCCACCAGTTGTCGATCAAACCCTGCGACACCTGCGCGCCGGGACGGTTGAAGCCGTAGAACGGCCCCGAGGGAATATCAATGAACGACTGAGCCCGGTTGCCGGCAACGCCCTCACGGAAGCCGTCGAAGACCTCCATCGGCAGGCCGCCCGGGTTGGCCTCCGTCTTCAGCATCAGCGGCGGCACGGCGCCCACCAGGACCGCCTTTGAGACACGGCCGGGCTTAGCGCGGGCGACGTAGCGGGCGACCTCGCCGCCGCCGGTGGAGTGGCCGATGTGTACGGCGCCGCGCAGGTCGAGGGCGTCGGTCAGGGCGGTCACGTCCGCGGCGTAGGTGTCCATGTCGTGGCCGGTCGCGGTCTGGGTGGAGCGTCCGTGGCCACGGCGGTCGTGGGCGATGACTCGGTAGCCCTGCGCCAGGAAGAACAACATCTGATTGTCCCAGTCGTCGGCGCTCAGCGGCCACCCGTGGTGGAAGACGATCGGCTCCCCTTCCCGAGGACCCCAGTCCTTGTAGAAGATCGTGGTCCCGTCGTCGGTCGTGACTGTGCCCATAGCTGATCCTCCGCTCGTCCGGGCGCACCCCAGTCACGGAGGAATGGGTGGGGGGCGCGCGGGACCTTCACGCCCAGCGGGCGCGGTCCGGATGTATGGCCCACATTACGCCCTGCCGCGGCGGGCCACATCCGCAGCTTGCCGACGTCCGCCAAGCCTCAGATAGAGGCTGCCCGGGCACATCCACCTCATTGTGTTACACGCTGTTACTGCACTCCCGCTGGACACTGCTGGTCGGGGGCACCCGGGGTCGTCATGATTCTTCTGGTGAGACTGCTTTGAGTTCGCGGCGGCGGCCGGGTGGGATCTTGACTGAAAGTTGACCCGTCTCGTTTCTGCATCCTTGCGCACTACGTCTGAGGAGCAACTGTCCAGTCCTGAACTCGACGCTCCGAGCGCCGCCTGGTTCCTCGTCGCCGTCAGTCAGGACGACGGCACCCGTGTGCTCCTTCCGGCGAGCCGACGTGTGGCACTCGGCCATCTCGTCACAGGTGGTGGCCTGTCCAGAGGCTGGACGGCTGCCGTGACCGCTAAGGACTGTCCGGTGGTTCACGAGCGAAGCCACAGGCGAAGAGCAGCAACGGCCACCGTGCCGTGGAAGACATACGCCCTCTTGGCGAAGCGCGTGGCCACGGCGCGGAAGCCCTTGAGCGTTGATCGTTCGCTCGACTTCGTTGCGGCGCTTGTAGATGGTCTGGTCGAAGCCGGTGGGCCGGCCGCCCGCGCCACCGCGGCGCCGGCGGTTGTCCCGCTGATCCTTGCGCTCGGGAATGGTGTGCTTGATCTGCGGTTCAGCCGGTACCAGGAGGTCAACAGCAACGGCTGGGATGCGCTCATCGCCCTAGTAGTGCTTTGTTAGGTGGTGTCGTAGGGCTGCCAGGATGTGTCCGATGGGTCACCCACGATCTACCGGACTCGCCCAACCGCCACCGCTTCAGTGCCCGCAGCCGCGCGGGTGATCTCGTGCCAGTCCTGGTTCCGACCGGGTACGTCTTCAGCGCAAGGACGAGACCCCGACACGTCGGCGACGGAGAGGCAGTTCAACATGATCCAGGGGACTGTGAGGTTCTTCAACGAAGAGAAGAGCTACGGCATGATCGCGATCGAAGGCGGCCAGGATGCCTTCGTCCACTACACCGGGATCCAGGAGGACGAACAAACCTTGCGGGAGGGCCAGCGGGTCGAGTTCGATCTCACCGGGGGCAGAAGGGACCGCAAGCGGAGCATGTCAGGGTGCTGAGTTAGCCAGAGCCGGCCTGTCCCATGGGGCGCTCCGGCTTGCAACCCGTCGGACACTCCTTAGGCACGTGATCCGACGAGCTTGGCTCAGTCGGTGGAAACGGTGATGCAGGCGGATCGGTCCCAGCGGGAGCGGCGCCCGCGGCCCAGCTGGGGGGAGGAGGGCGCTGGCACGGGCGGCGGCGCTGTGGCCCTCCGCGGCGATCTGGCATGCGGCGGCACTTGCTTCAGCGGGTAGGGCGGCCGGCCGGCGCGTACATGACCAAGAAGTCATCCGCTTACAGATCAACATCCTTGTCTGGTCGACCCGTCGTTCCCTGCGGACAGAGGATCTGACAGCGTCTCAGTGCCGTAGCGGCCGCCACCCAAGGTGGACATTGGCCTTGGCCAGGTTCCAGCAGCGGCCTGAATCGTCACCGGCGACGTGGAAGACGTCGTAGCCGCACCGGTGGTCCAGCGCGGCCAGAACTGCCCGCGAGAGGTCGCTGGCCGAAACCGCCGGGATCGGTTGGCCGTCCACCGCCCGCTTCACTACTGGCGCGGCCCCGGGCAGCGCCCAGGCGGGCCACGCCTCGTCAGTGGTCGGCCACGCCAGGCGCAGCACGGTCACCGACATGTCCCAGCGGGCGGCAGCGGCCTGGCAGACCTGCTCGGCCAATCGTTTGGTCAGTCCGTAGAGGTCGGTGGCGTCGGCAGCTACCGACTCGTCCAGTTGGCGGTTTGTGAAGTCCTGGTAGACGGACAGGCTGCTGAGGTGCACGGCGTGGCGGATGCCGGCCTGGTGGGCTGCCTGCAGCGTCAGGTGGACCGAGGTGACGTTGACGTCGAACGTGCGGGTCGCGTACGCGAAGGCGTCCTCGCCGACAGGGGCCAGGGCCGCGTGCAGGACGGCGTCGATGCCACGCATGGCGCGGTGCAGCGCCGAAGGGTCGGTGGATGTGCCCGCCACGTGGTCCAGGTCTTCGTCGGGTGGGGGTGGGTCGAGCACGCGTACCTCATGCCGCGCGGCGAGGGCCGGCATGACGAGGCTGGCGACGTACCCGGAGCCCCCGATCACCAGGATGCGCATGCGGCGAAGGTAGCAGGGCCAGCGGGGGCCGAGGCCCAGATCGAACGAGAGCTGCCTCGGGTCCGGCGGGCGATGCCCAGCAGGTGGTGCATTCGTCCCTCAGGTGTGTCGCCCGCAGGTCTTGCCTTCGCTGGGCATGGCTGTCGTAGGAAGGCCGTTGGGCGGGGCGAGGGGATGTCAGAGGTCGAAGACGCGGTGCTGGAGGCAGCCGATGAGGCGGCCGGTCTGCTGGGCCAGGCTGGTGCACCAGCGGATGCGACTGTGGCGGCGCAGGAGGTGGTGGGGGTGGGCAGCGAGCCAGGCCCATGCGGTGAGGCTGGCGCGGATGCCGGTGCGGGGCAGGCCGAAGAGGCGGAAGTCGCGGTAGAGGCGGGGACGTGCCCGGCCGTATCCGAAGCCTTGCCGAGCGGCGCTGAGCGCGTCGGGCCGGTAGCGGTAGTGGATGACGGCGGCCGGGACAAAGCCGATACTGAAACCGGCTAGTTGGGCACGCCATGAGAACTCGATGTCGTCTCCGCCGCGTCGGTAGGCGGGGTCGAAGCCGCCGAGGGCATGCCAGAGCTCCTTGCGGAAGCCGCAGTTGCCGCCCTTGACATAGGGCAGGAACCGGTGGTGGTTCTCCAGGGCGTGGGTGGCGGGTGGGCGACGCGCGGCCTGGGCGGCCTGGCCGTTGAGGAGGGCGGGGTCCATGGCGCCGCTCACGATGTCATAGCTGCACAGGCCGTCGGCCATGGCTTTGATCCAGCCCGGCGCGACGACGTCGTCCGCGTCGCAGAGCAGGATCACCTCGGCGCGAGCGGCTTGGCAGCCCGCGTTGCGGGCGCGGTTGACGCCCGGTTTCTCTAAGATCACCACGGTCAGGGCGGGCAGGCGCGGTACCCAGGCGCGAGCCAGCGCGGCGGTCTCGTCCCGGCAAGCGTTGGCGACGACAACGACCTCCCAGTCGAGGGCGCGGTCCTGGCCGGCCAGCGCCTCAAGCTGCGCTGGAAGAGTGACCTGGGCATTGCGCGCCGGGATCACTACGGACACGGCCGGCCGAAGGCCCCCGGTCGGTGCGGCCTGCGGGCTCGGCGTGGCCGCGCAGGCCCTGGCCCGGCGGACGGCGCCTGTCACAGTGCAGGCGGCCATGTCCGGGGCCACTGCCCGTAGGGCACGGCCGTATACCGTTTCGAGGGATAGCTGTGCCGCACCGCCAACGTCTTCTCCACGGCTGCATCGTCGTAGGGTGCGCCCAGGAAGGAGAACAGCTCCCTGAGCCGCTGCGTGCGGCCGATCACATCGCTGTAGTCGATCACGAAGCAGTCCACGTGATCCGCGGCATACCGCCTGAACGCGGCATCGGTTCGCGCCAGGGCTGCCCGGGAGCCGGCCGGGTCCTGCTGCCACCAGTCGCTGCGCACCACATCGTTGAGATCACGAGTGTTAAAGACCAGCGCCAGCCGGGGAAAAACCCGCACCAGGAAGTCCAGGTACTCGACCAGGTCCTCCTCCCCCAGATCCGTGTACCGGATCTCCTTGAACCCGTAGCAGCGCGCTGGCCATCCGGCATCCCGCGCTCCGATCAGTTGCCTGCGCACCAGACCCCTGACGTCCCGCAGGAAGACCTCCTCGCTCCAGTGGGTCCCGAACCACGGCGCCTCCACCCGCGGCGACGCCCGCCTCACCGTGCCCACCAGACACTTGTAAGACTGGAAGAGGCCGTAACAGAAGTTGTAGTTCTCGCCCCGCACCTCACAGCCCTCGATGCCATTCAGCAGACCCTGCAACAGGGTCGAGCCGCTGCGCCCATAGGTGACGATGAGAAGCGACTCATAGTTCACCGCTCTGCCCTCCCTCCCATGGCCCGCCGGTTGCCGTCGAGCGTGCCCGCGGCCGCTGTGGAAGGCAACGACCTGCCACCTCCTTGGTTCCGGGCCGGTAGGCGATGGGGCTGACGGCCCTCAACAGGGCCGCACGGCCCGCTGGAAGAGTGTCGTGAGGACCGGGCCTGGTCTGAGGTGCCGGTGAACAGCAGATGGAGCCGGGATTCGAAGAAGGCCCGGTCACCGGCAGACACGCCCAGCAGGTGGCAGGCGGCCTTGGAGGACAGTGGCGCGCCGAAGGCGGAGACGAGGTCCGCGGGCGGGCCCTGTTCCTCGACGGCGTCGAGGAGGGCGTCGGTGATCTGCTGGATGCGCGGTCGCAGGGCGTTGGCGTGCTTGGCGGTGAAGGCGGAGACCAGTGAGCGGCGCTGGAGGGCGTGCGTGGTGGGGATGTGGCGCAGGGCCTCGAAACGCGGTCCAGGTGAGGGGAAGTCGGGGTGCTGGGAGTCATGGGACTTTCTGACGGCTAAGGGCTGTCCCGCAAAAGCTGGTGGGGCAGCCGCGACTCGGGCCCCGCGCCTGTGGCAGCCTGCCGTTATGCCAGCCGAGCTGCGAGAACATGCAGGACATCACTACGCCATTCAGTTCCACTACGCCTTGCCCGACGATGCCTGGGCTGTGGAGCTGAGCGAGGCTGTGCCGGCGCCAGCCGCGTGGGCCGAGAACCCCAGCACCGAGGGGTACCTGCCTGGAGCCGCCTTCTCGGTGGCGTTTGTCCCCGCCGAGGATCCGGACCTGGAACCGACCGTCCACATCCACAGCCATGATGAACACGCCATCCCCTACGAGATCATGCGCTGGTTCATGGAGCAGGTGGCTGAGCAGGTCAAACGCTGCCGCATCGCGTTCGAGCAAGACGGGCGGGAAGCAATGGAATGATCTTGCCGTGGCTGGTGTGATCACGGCATCGGAGCCGTCCTGGATAGCCCCGTTCAGCGGGCTGAGCCCGCGTGCGTTCGGGAAGCTGGTGACGGTTCTGCGGCGCGAGGGCGCGGATGCGGGCCGCAGGGGCCGACCGTGGAGCCTTCCGTTGGAGGACCGGGCACTGCTGGTGGCCGCATATTTGGCGCACGAACTTGACGATGCGGCAGCTCGCTCCGCTGTTCGGCGTCTCGAAGTCGGCGGCGGACCGCACTATCGACCACCTCGGGCCGATGCTCGCGCTCCAGCCCCGCAAGCGGTTCGCTAAGGGCAGCGTGCTCATCGTGGACGGCATGCTGGTTCCCACCCGCGACCACTCCGTAGCGGAGCAGTCGAAGAACTACCGGTACTCCACCGCCCATCAGGTCGTCATCGGCGCGGACACCCTTCTCGTCGTCGTGGTCGGCCGGCCTCTGCCGGGCCACCGGCACGAGTCCCGCGGCTGGGAGGAGTCCGGCGCCAAGACCGCCGTCGGCAGCACCATCACGATCGCCGACGGCGGCTACCAGGGCACTGGACTGGTCATCCCGCACCGAAGGGCGAAGGGGCAGGCCAAACTCCCGGACTGGAAGGAGAAACGCAACCGGTCCCTCAAGCAGGTCCGAGCACGCGTCGACCACGTCTTTGCCCGAATGAAGACCTGGAAGATCCTCCGTGACTGCCGTCTCAAAGGCGACGGCGTCCACCACGCCATGCTCGGCATCGCCCGGATGCACAACCTCGCCCTTGCGGGATAGCTCCTACCCTCGCGAGGGGCCTATACGTCCCACCACCAGGAGATCGAGGGGATCGGCAAGGGAGCGTTGCCCGGTTCGATGGCGTCGTAGGAGAGTTCGACCCGGCCGAGTTCCCCGTCCAGGCCGTAGCGTTGTGATGTTGTCTCCCAAGCAATGCATCCGCCGACGAAGGCATCGCAGCACTCGACGAAGGCAACCGTGGATTCATCCTCACCGCGCAGTCGACGACCGAGCTCGAGGTAGCGGTGCAGGAGCTGGTTGCGCATGCCCATAGCCTTGTCCATTGCTTGTGCAAGGGGGAGTTGCTCGCGCCGACGCAGGATTTCCACCAGGCCGACCCTCCAGCGTTCCTGCTTCAGCTCCTTTGGGTATGACAGGATGTCGTTGTCCCAGCCCATAAGGAGCAGAGCCATTTCGGAGAGAGCGCGGAGCTGCGGACGGTGGCGGGAGTCACCGACCCTGGCTCCGTAGGAGATTTCCGACAGGGGGTGCATCAACGGCCGGCACCCGGGAGTCTCTATACGCACTGGGCAGAAGTCATCGAGGGTCGGAACTTCGTTGCGGGAGCGCCAGTACGCCTCCTGCACTGAAGCGAGAAAGAAGGCCCTGATCCCATCGCGCCACAACTGCTGTTGGGCAGGAGACGCGAACGCTTCGAGCCTCCGGACCACATCGCGTAGCGCGTCAGCCAGCGGATCACCCGGCAGCAGATCCTCCTGCCGAGGGCATTCGGCCACCCGCATCAATTGACCCAAGACGATGGAGAGTTTGCCCGGATTGGTGCTCGTATCGGTGTTCTCGCAGTAGCCATCGTCCACGAAGAACAGCCAGACACCCAGGTCCGCCCAGGACCGGGCCACCTCAACGGTTCCTGTGTCGCAAGCGTAGGCCGCCAATAGTGCCGTGCGGGTCCGGATCAGCTTGTCCCGCAGGGCGGTGTTCTCGCCGCCAAGGTTGAATGCCTTGATCCATTCTTCATGGCCGCGCTCAATCTCCTCGCATGCCGGGTGCAGGCGAGGCGCGAACGGCATAAAGAACGGCGGAATCTCGATTGCCGTGGCAGTCACATGTACCTCCCGGATCGGGGCACCGGAGACCTGTAACGCCGTCATGCGTCAAGAGGTCTCAGCGCCAGACTCCAAAAGACACCCCTCGAACGAAGCAGGCTACTGGCAACCCCACAGTGATGCGTGAACGCGTTGAACGCTTGAGACATTTTAACACCTGGGCGTCGGCAGACTTCAGATCGTCAGCGGTCACCTGGCCCATGCCCAACCGGCATCACGCCAGGGACCCGAGTTACGGGACAACCCTTAGCCAAGAAGGCCAGAGCTTCGTTCTCGGTTCCAATGTGGAACGGGAGGCCGCCAAGTAGGCGAGCAAGGGTGCGAGCCGTCTCGGGGGTTGTGGGGCGCGCGATCCAGTTCACGATTTGAGCCAGCAGCCTGCCTCGCGCGTAAGGGCCAGGTTGTAGACCCTCCATACGGGGTGCCAGCACTCCCGTGACCGGTATCGACGACAACCGTGCCGTGGGTGGTAGATCCAGCACAGGGCCGCTGCCAGCTTGGTATGCCAGGCGCACGAGGGGGTCCGGACATACCTGCCAGCCCACCCGTGCCAGTGGGGAACGGCGCTTGACCAGATGCGACATCCAATGACGGGGAATAGTAATGCCCGCCCCTCTTCGTGCGCGAGCGCCCCGCATTGGACCACAACCTTGCCAGCCGCCGGAACCAGCGGGTGAAACCCTGCCACGATGCGATCCAATACCGGGCGCGCCTCCTGGGCGTTGCGGGTACGGGCCACCAACTCGCCGCCGCGGAAAAGGAGAAACAGCTTTTGTGGCCGTTCCAGAAGCAACGTGACCGGCACATAGCCTCTCTGGTCCGAATGCCCCTTGTCAGCGCCTTCGGCTACATCTGCCGCTACAGCGATGGCGTCCTGGCCCCGTGCGGCGATACCCACCGATCGTTCTCGGGACCAGGCCGTCATCAAGGCGTCTACGGGAGCTGCGCCAACCTTGACCGAACAGGAGGTGGGTAGCTCGCTGACCACCCTGTCGGGAACTCCGCCACTCAACTCAATAAGCGTTGCAGTGACGTGGTCGAAACCCTGTAGCACAACTGCTGTGCCGTCCGGGCCGATGTGGACCGCCGTCGGCGTCCCCAACTGTTCTACGCTTGCGTAGGTCGCCAGCAGGTTCTTCACCAAGCGCGGCTCGAGCCGCATCCCGAGCACTTCGGCCCGGCCGTCCTCCATCAACAGGATGGAAGCACCCATGCTCTCCAAGACAGCGCGGTTGGCCGACAAGTCGGTCTGCAACTGGACGCAGTACGGACACGTTGCGGACATGGCCACGACCAGGACCGCGTGAGGTACTGCGACAGGTTCCGCTTGCTCCAGGTCGGCAGCATCCTGTCCGTGAGATGAATCGTCCGTGGTGCTGCGGGCCAGGGTGAGGCCAGCGGCTTCCCAGGAGTCAGCGCGTACCTGCCCAACATGCTTCGCAGATGCGGCTCCGTGCGAGCCCGTCCTACAACGAGCGGAGCAGCCCGCAGACGGGTCCGTCACCCACCCATCAGCCGAGTGAACAACGCTGCGGGTCAATACACCTAGGCCGTGTCCGGCGGATCGTGCGGTGCCCCGTAGGGGCGCGGGGCCCCTTGTCGATGTGCGGCTGCCGCCGCGTGGGCGCGACAAGCCACGACGTGCCCGCAGATGGGGTACACGCTTCGCCCCGGCGCGTCACCGGTGCTGCGGGCGCCATTCGAACAGCAGGATGGTCGCGTCGTCACGCAGCTTGTTGCGCTGGTAGTCGAGGATGGCGTGGATGAGCAGCCGCAGGACCTCCGCCGGGCGCTGGCCGGCGGAGGAGGAGCGGATGATGAAGTCGGTGAACCGGTCGAGCCCGAACTCCGCGCCGTCCGCGTCGCGGGCCTCCACGACACCGTCGGTGTACAGCAGGACGCAGTCGCCCGGTTCCAGTGTCGTCTCGTGGACCTCCCGGGTCGCCGGGGCGAGGTGGTCGGCCAGGCCGATCGGCGGTTGCGGGGGGCTGTCCAGCGCCCCGTGGAGCACCCGCTCGGAACGGATCAGCAGCGGTGGCGGATGACCGCAGTTCACCCAGCGCAGGACCCCGGTGACCGCGTCGAGTCGGCACAGCACCCCGGTGCAGAAGTGGTCGGGCAGCCACTCGGCGAGCGCCCGGTCGACGGCGTCGACGACGTCGGCCAGGTTGCCGCCGCCGCGGCGGGCGTTGCGTGCCGCCGCCATGGCGACCGACGTGGTCAGGCCGGAGGCCAGGTCGTGCCCCATGGAGTCGAGGATCATGGTGTGCAGCAGATCCTTGATCACCGCGTGGTCGAAGGCGTCGCCGGCAATCTCGTACGCCGGTTCCAGGACGGCGGTCGAGACGCATCTGCTGCTGCCGATGGTGTGGGAGGGCAGGAAGGCCCGCAGCATCTCGGCGGGCAACCGCATGGGCACCGTGCGGGCGCGGGCGGCGAGCCAGTCGCTGTAGGTGCGCTTGGACGTGACCAGCATGGCGAACAGGTAGGCCAGCATGCGGCTGCGACGCATCCGCACCCCGTTGAGCGCGGTGGTCCGCACCGCCAGCACGCCGAGCCGCTCCGCACCGTCGATCAGGGGCAGCCAGACGATGACGCCGGCGTCGGCGTCGTCCACGCGCGGGGAGAGCGTGCGGTACGCCCAGCCGGCCAGCGAGCGGTCCACCGGCAGCGACTCCATGGCCTCGTCGAGGGGGACGAGGAGCTCTTGTTGCAGGTCGACGAGGTAGATCAGCGCGGAGTCCAGACCGAGGGCCATGGCGCACCGGTCCGCCAGGCCCGGCAGCTCGAACGGCAGGGCCGTCTGCGCCTCGACGATCAGCTCCTCCAGCTGGTTCTCGTCGGGGGCGGCGTCGGGACCGGCGGACGCGCGCAAGGGCTCCGGCACGGGGATCACCCCTTCCGTACCCAGTCTCACACCGATCCCGACCTCTCTCACGTCGGGAACCGCGCACGGCCGCCGGCCGCCGGCCGCCGGTCGCCGAGCGGTCAGGACTCGTACCAGACGACTCCCTCGCCGCCGTCATGGCCGATGGTCTTCGTCATGACGTTGCCGTCCTGCCAGTACTTCGGGTGCTGGGCGAAGAAGCCGAGGAGGGACGTCACGGCCGTCGCGTCGCACACCCCGTCGGTGCGGATGCAGAAGCGCTGCACCGGGATGCCGTCGAACTTCTCCGGGCCGGCGCCGGGGGACGTGAAGCCCAGGGCGCTCCAGCCCTTGGGCAGCTTCGCCCAGATGCCGGTGCCCGGCTGCATCGGGTCGGCGTAGAGCTTGCCGTCGACCAGCGAGCGGGGGATGCCGGTGCCGCCGCCGGCTATCGTCTGGAGCACCATGTCGGCCACCTGCGCGCCCTGGGAGTAGCCGACGAGGGTCAGACGGGCGTTCGGGTCGCGGCGATGGGTGTCCTCGGCGGCGGCCAGCAGATTGCGGTAGCCCTCGCGGACGCTGGCGTCGAAGGTCGGCGCGCTCGGGTCCGGGTACTGGTTGCGGCCGTTGAGCCAGGGGCCGGCGCTCGCCGGATAGCACACCGGCACCGCAATGCCGCCGTCGAGGTGCTTGTTGGCGAACTGGTAGCTGCGGGTGCAGTCGGGTGCCGGCGCCCCCGAGCCCGTACCGCCCACCTCCAGGTAGTAGTGGTGCACCGGATCCGCGTGGGCGACGGCCGGTGCGGCGGCCGCTGTCATGACGGTTGCCGCCCCGGCAATGATCGCCTTGCGCCATCTGCGGGTCAGGGCCCGGAACAGGGACATCGCTGCGCTCCTCCTGCTGCTGTTGCTGCGGTTGAGATGACACGGAACTGATGACACGGAACTGACGACACAGAACTGCTGTGAAGCGCTTCGACGTTAGGAGCGGGTGGTGACATCGCGATGAAATGGCCGGAGTGGGGCCATGAGTTCAGCGCCGGCCGTCCCGCCCGAGGCGCTCGACGAGCGCGCGCAGGACGAAGAGGTTCGGGGTCCGGGACAGGTCGGCGTCCAGCTCGTGCGAGGTTGCGTCGTGCGAGGTTGCGTCGACGGTGTCGAGTACGAGGGCGCCCTGCCGGATCCGCAGGTCGCGGACCTGCGGCCACCGTGCGCGCACCTTCCCGCACCCGATCTCCTCGCGGGTGAGCCGGATGCCGCCGAAGGCCAGGCGCTCGCCCCTGCCGAGTGCAGCCAGCGCCCGGGGGAGTTGGGCGCGGGTGACGCCCCGCTCGATCTCGGCCCACCATTGCGACGCGTCGTCCTGCCCCGGTCCGTCACGCAGCACGATCCGCTCGCCGTCGACGCCGGTGAGCGCGTGCGAGGCGGCCCCCGTCCGGAACACCGACGTGGTGTCGTAGCGGACGACATGGATGAGGCCTTTGGCGGCGGCCGTCATCCCGTTCTCGTACAGGTCCAGTCGCGCCTCGTCGCGCACGTCGGCGGCAGAGGAGCCGAGGTGCCGGGCGAGGGTCAGGAGCACGCCGATCCCCTGGTCCCACAAGCCCTTCGGTGACGCGGGGCGGACCACCCCCGTGCAGGTGCCGCGCCGCTTGCCGAGGTGTTCGCGGCCGGCCGCCGCCGTGATCCTCGCCAGCAGCAGCTCCTCGGCGCGCGTGGGCGGTACCGGACCGGTCACCGCGGGGTTCCGGTCAGGTCGAGGCGGACGTCGTCCCCGCGCAGGATCGTGCGGTGCGTCTGCCGCAGCAACGGGCCCGGCGAGACTCCCAGCTCGTCGGCCAGCCGGCGGCGGGTACGGTCGAAGACGCTCAGCGCGTCGGCCTGCCGGCCGTCGAGGTACAGCGCGCGCATCAGCATCGCGGCGACCGGTTCGTTCAGGGGCTGCGCCACGGCCAGCGCCGACAGCTCGGCGATGGCCTCGGAGTGCTGCCCCAGCCGCAGCTGCCAGTCGAGCTTGCGCTGGACGAGGACGACCCTGCGCTCGGTCAGCCGCAGCCGCTCCAGCTCGGCGAACGGCCCCGGCTGGCCGGCCAGGGGCTCCCCGCGGAACAGCTCCAGCGCCCGGGCGCAGGAGCGGACCGCCGCCGTCAGGTCGCCCGCGCGCTCGGCGGCGCCGGCCGCGGTGACCAGTTCCTCCATACGGGCCACGTCCACGGCGACCGCACCGGGCAGCAGCCGGTAGCCGCTGCGGTCACGTGCGATCACCGCATCCGGGCCGCCTGCCGGGTGCAGGGCCTTGCGCAGCCGGTAGACGTACACCGGCACCACGTTCGTGTTCGGCGGCTCCTGCCCCCACACCCCGTCGAGCAGCTCCTGCCGGCTGACCGTCCGGCCCTGGCACAGGACCAGCGCCGCCAGGACGGCCTGCTGGCGCAGGTGCCCCAGGTCCAGGGGCTGCCCGTCGCGCCACGCCCGCAGCGGGCCGAGCACCGAGACCCGTAACCGCGGCCCGGGCCCGTGGTGGCCGGCGGGTGCGGGCTGCGGGTTCGCCGGCTGTCTGCGGGGGCCGCGGCCGGGGGCCACCAGACCGATATCGAACGCGTGGACGATGGCGGCGGCCCGGTCGCGCAGCCCCAGCACGGCGAGGATCCGCGCGAGGTGCCCGGCCACGGCGTCCTCGTCGAGGGCGAGGGCGGCGGCGATCTCGTCGTCCCGCAGACCGCAACCGACCGCGTAGAGGACGTCGCGCTCCTGGCGTCCGAGTGCGGTGGTCTGGGTGATCGGCATCGTGGCTCCCCGGCTTCGGGCCGCTTCCCGCGGCGGATGCCGTCGACGTTCGTTCCGTGTCCGCGGAACGGACAGGCCATACGACCGGCCGTTTGCGGCCGGTGGCCGCGCTAGAGTCCCTCACCTGGGGAAACATCTGTGCGAGGGGGAGGCCCTGACCTGTGGCCAGTGAGTTCAGCACGCTGTTACGGCGGCTGCGGCGCGACGCGGGCATGACGCAGGAGGTGCTGGCGGAACGCGCCGGAGTGGGAGTGCGCACCATCCGGGGGCTGGAGACCGGCGAGCGCGCCGACCCCCGGGTGACCACGGTGCGGCTGCTGGCCGACGCGCTCGGGCTGGCGCCGGCCGAACGCGAGGAGCTGCTGGCGGCCGCCGTCCGCCGGAGCGGGCACGCGGCCCGGCCCGACGACCCGCCCGGCGACGCCCCACCGGCCACCGGGCAGGCCGTTGCGGCCGGATCGGCCGCCGGGCGGATTCTTTGGGACGAGCCGGCCGCCGGGCAGGCCGTCCCGACCGGACCGGCCACCGGTCAGGCCGTCCCGGCACCGGCCATGGACCGGCTGCTTCCGGGACCGGCCACCGGGCAGGGGTTTCCGGTCGAACCGGCCATGGACCGGCTGCTTCCGGCCGGACCGGCCGGACCGGCCGGACCGGCCGGACCGGCCGCCGTCCCCCGGCCCGTCTCGCCGTTGTACGACACCCTGGCCGACGTCGCCGACCAGCTCGCCCACGCGGTCGCCGCCCGTTGGCGGCGCGAGGAGGAGCAGCGGCAGGTGCACGACCCGTACCCGCTGCCGGTGCGCTGGCGGCCGGCGTCCGACGAACTGACCGACCACTGGGCCAACATCCGCCGCCTGCCCGCCGGGGCCGCCCCAAGGCCGCTGGACCTCGGCGGTCGGCTGGACCACATCGTGGACATCCACCGCCGGATCCCCTCGGGGCGGCTGGTGGTGCTGGGCCGGCCCGGTTCCGGGAAGTCCGTCCTCACCACGCGCTTCGTCCTGGACCACACCGCCTCGCGGACCCGTACCGACCCCGTGGCGGTGATCTTCAGTATCGGCGCGTGGGACCCCACCGCCATCACGTTCCGGGACTGGCTCACCGCACAGCTGGTTCGCGACCACCCCGGTCTCGCCGGCCCGGCGCCCGGTGGACCGAGCCTGGCCGCCGCGCTGGTCGAGGCCGGCCGGGTGCTCCCCGTGCTGGACGGCTTCGACGAGATCGCCGGCGGGCTGCACCGCCCCGCGCTGGAGGCGCTCAACGCCACCACGCTGCCGCTGCTGCTGACGAGCCGTCCGGCCGAGTACGCCACGGCGGTCGCCGAGACCGACGTGCTCACCTCGGCCGCCGCCGTCGAGCTGACGGACCTCGCCCCGGAGGACCTGGCCGACTACCTGCCCCGCACCGCCCGCAAAGCCCGCGGCGGGGACGCCGCGACGACCGCGTGGGAGCCCGTGCTGAGCGCACTGCGCGCGCGGCCGCGAAGCCGCGGCGCCACCCACCTCGCCGCGGTGCTGACCACTCCGCTGATGGTCACGCTCGCCCGCGCCGTCTACAGCGACACCCCGGGCCGGGATCCGGCCGTGCTGCTGGACACCGGCCGGTTCGGCGGCCCCGCCGAGCTGGAGGAGCACCTCCTCGACACCTTCACGGCCTCCGCCTACCGCCTCCGTGCGGAGCACCGCCCGGCCGGCGGCCGGCGCCGCGCCTTCGATGCGCAACGCGCCCAGTACTGGCTCGGCTACCTCGCCCACCACCTGACCCGGCTCGACACACCCGACCTGGAGTGGTGGCGGCTCGGCTCGGGGCTGGGCCGCGCCGCGCGCACCGTGGTGACCGCGCTGGTGACCGGCCTGGTCGTCGGGCTCGTCGACTGCGTCGTCGGCACCCTCTTCGACCCGCTGAGCTTCCAGATCGTGGAAGGGCTGATGACGGGGCTGCTCTCCGCGCTGATCTGCGCGCTGGCCCACTGGTTCATGGTCGCGGGCAGGAACACGGCGGTGGCGCCGTCGGGCGTGCGCATGAGGGTGTTCGGCGGAACCGGCCCGCCCGGGCGCAGAATCCTGCTGCGCACCGCCGTCGGTTTCCTGTGCGGGCTCGTCTTCGGCCTCGGCTACGGCTTCGAGCACGGCGTGCTCAAGGGCCTCGTCTACGGCACCGGGCCCCTGAGCATGCTGTACTTCGGCCTCTACGACGCCACGTTCTTCGGGTTCGTCTTCGCCCTGGGCGGCGGTCCCACCCTCGGGCTGCTGACCCTCCTCGCCACCCCTCTCGACATCCGGTCCGCCGTCAACCCGGCCGGCCTGCTGCGCACGAACCGCCGGACGGCCATCGCCCAGGTCCTGGTGTGGGTCCCCGCCTTCGGGCTCCTGGCCGGCGTCGGGTCCGCGGTGGCCGTCCGGCCCCTGTCCATGCTCCTGGGCCCGCTCGTCTGGAACACCGAGGCCTCTTTGAAACTCGGCCTCATCAGCGGGCTCTGCGGCGCCCTGGGCTATGGCCTGGCCCTGACCGCCTGGGGCCAGTGGGCGGTCTTCTCGCGGATCTGGCTGCCCCTGACCGGCCGGCTTCCCTGGTCCGTCGTCGCCTTCCTGGAGGACGCCTATCAGCGGGGCGTGCTCCGCCAGAGCGGTGCGGTCTACCAGTTCCGCCACGCCCGCCTGCAGGACCACCTCGCCCGTACGTACCGCGAACGCCGCACCCACCGGGAACGCCGCGCCGCCGGTGGCCCGAGCGGCCGGGCGGCGCCGCGCCCCCTCGACGACGGTGCCCTCGACGACGGTGCCCTCGACGACGGTGCCCTCACGCGGACCCGAACACCACCGCCGAGTTCTGGCCGCCGAAACCGAAGTTCTGCTTGACGGCCACGTTGATCACGGCGGACCGGCCCACGAGCGGGGTGTAGTCCAGGTCGCAGTCCGGGTCGGGGTTGTCCAGGTTCGCCGTGGGCGGTACGTACTTGTCCTGCATGGCCCGCAGCACGCCGACGCTCTCGATGATCCCGCATGCGCCGCACGCGTGACCGATGACCGACTTGGGTGCGGTGATCGCCACCTGCCGCGCGTGCGGGCCGAACGCGCGCTTGATGGCCGCCGTCTCGGTCCGGTCGTTGAGCGGCGTCGAGGTCCCGTGCGCGCTGATCAGGTCCACGGCGGCGGTCTCCAGACCGGCGTCGGCGCAGGCCAGCTCGATCGTCCTGGCCGCCACCGCGCCGTCCGGCCGGGGCGCCACGGGGTGATGGGCGTCGCAGGTGGACGCGGCGCCCAGCACCTCGCCGTGCACGGTCGCGCCGCGCCGCAGCGCGGACCGCTCGGACTCCAGGACGAGCACGGCGGCGCCCTCGGCGGGCACCATGCCGTCGCGGTCCCGGTCGAACGGCCGGGACGCGGCCGCCGCCTGTGCGGCGGGCCGCTGCGAGAGCGCGTCCAGCAGACAGAACGACGCCAGGGCCGGCACGTCCAGCCAGCTCTCCACCCCGCCGACGAGGACGATGTCGGCGATGCCGTCCCGTATGGCGCGCAGACCGGCTCCGATGGCGTCCGTCGAGGACGCGCAGGCGGTGGAGAGAGTGAGCACCGGGCCGGTGATGCCCAGCTCCTGGGCGACGAGCCCGGCGGCCTGGTTGGGCAGCAGCCGCAGCAGCCCGAGCCGGTCCATCCGCGACCACCCGCTCGCGCGCAGAAGCGTCACCTGTCGGGCGGTCTCGTCGAGCCCGCCACCGCCGGTACCGACGTACAGGGCCCCCGGGGCCGTGCGCAGCCCCGCGTCCTGCCGGGCCTTCAGCGCCGCGGCGAACAGCAGTTGCTGGAAGCGCGAGGTGCGGCGGACCTGGGGGACGGACATGTACTGGCGGGGGTCGAACCCGCTGATCACCCCGCCGACCCGGCACGGCAGCGGTTCGTCGAGATCCAGCGCCGAGATCGCCGAGCGCCCCGTGGCCAGGGCGTCCCACAGCTCGTCCGGCGTGTCACCCGCGCACGACTCCACGCCGATGCCGGTCACCAGCACGCGGCTGCGCGCCGCCGCGTGCATCACCGGGCCGCCGCCATCGCGTCGACGACGTCCCCGACGGTGCGCAAGGATGCGATCCGGATGTCCGTGTCCGCCAGCTCGATGCCGAACTCCCGCTCCAGCGCGGAGATCAGCTCCAGTGCCTCCATGGAGTCCAGCCCCAGCACCGGCTGCCCGGGATCGGTGGCGTAGAACAGGGCGGCATCGCGGGTGACGGCCGCTCCGGGGCCGCCCAGGTCCGGGCGGATGCCGGTGATGACCCGGGTGACGACGTCCAGTACCTCGGTCATGAGAAATTCTTCCTTTCGTCCGGTGGTTACGGCCGGGTGGCGGAGAAGTACACGCAGCGCCGTGTGATGGTGAACGGGGCGCGCTCGTACTGCTTTTCCAGCGAGGCGGTGAGCAGTTCCGCGGCGGTGTGCCGGTCGATGCCGGGCAGCGCGGCCGTGGCGAACATCGGAGTCGAGCACAGTGCGGTGAGAAAACGCGGGCCGAGGGTGAATTCCCGCTCGGCGGTGGCGACATCGGTGAACCCGGCACCGACGAGCGCTGCTCGGTAGTCCCCGGCGGTCCTGCGCAGCCCCGGGGGCCGGCCGGCGGCCGACCGGGTCAGGGGCAGCCCGCGCTCCCGGGCGGCGCGGCGGGCGCCGGCGACCAGCTCGGCGTACCGGGGCAGGTCGGCCCCCGACTCGGCGCCCGCGTAGAAGGCCGAGTTGAACACCAGGCGGCCGCCGCCCCCGAGGACCTCGCCGATCGCATCGAGCGCCTCGGCGAGGTCCGGGACGAGATGAATGCAGTTGGCCAGCACGACGACGTCGAAGACACCCGGGCGGAACAGCCGGGCGACGGCGGACGCGTCACCCTCGACGAACCGCGCCCGCTCGCCCAGCCGGGCCCGCGCCGCATCCAGCAGAGCCGCGTCCGGATCGACGCCGACCAGCGACATCGCCGCATCGCGCAGCAGCAGTTGCTCGCTGACGGCCCCGTCGCCGCACCCCAGATCGAGCACGGCCGGCCCCGAGCCGACCGGGACCAGATCGAGCAGCGCGCGGTTCAACCCGGCGTATTCAGGGTCGCGGCGCAGCATCGCGTAATCCGTGGAAGGCGTGCCTGTGCGTACGTTCATGAATCGACCTCCGTCGACACGGTCATGGAAATGACGGAATGCGGAGTGAATGACGGGCGCCGACGCTAGCAGCGTGATCGGACAGCAACAAGCGCGATGTTCTCCGATTCCGCACCACCATGCTCGTGATCAGCGAAAACACCTCCCTTCATCTTTGTTTCATCGTGATCGGTTAGCTTCCGCCAGCCGTATCGAGGCGTCATGAGACGTCATGAGGTGTCATAGGGAGAAGAAATTCCAGTGGAATTCACGGAATTGGGAGACAGCGGCGTTCCCGCCGGCCGGTTGGCGTTGTGGACGCCGTCCGCCCCGGACGCTGACTGGGCGGACGACCCCCGGGCGCCCGCCCTCGTCCACGAGCACCACGTGCGGGCGGCGGCCGCCCACGGGCCGCGGCACGTGGCTCCGGCATGGATCGGGGTGTCCTTCCGTGTGGGCCGGTGCGACCCGGAGCGGATCGCGGCCGCCTTCTCGGCCTGGCTGCGCGCACACGAGCACCTGCGCAGCGCCCTGATCCCGGCCCCCGGAGGCTGCGTGCGCCGCACGCTCCCCGGCAGCGCCGTCACCCTGCTGCGGCAGGACGTCGGCGACTTCGCCGACGGGGCCTCGGTCGGGCGGCAGATCGAAGCCTTCTTCGACCGCGGCACCGGACCGCTCGGCTGGCCGCCGGTGCTCTTCGCCACGGTCGACGGCGCGGACGGCGTGACGGTGTTCGTCGGCGCCGACCACGGCGTCATGGACGGCTGTACGCTCGCCATGATCCCGGGGGAGATCCGCGACGCCCTGGCCGGCCGCACCGGGCCCACGCCCCGGCCGACCTTCCTGGACTACGGGGCCGAGGAGCCGCAACTCCTGGACCGGCTGTCGGCGGAACCCGACCGCACCGCCCCCTGGCGGGCCCTGCCCACCGACCCGCGCGGCCGTACCCCCGCCTTCCCCCTGCCGCTCGGCGCGCCCGAAACGCCGCTCCCGCAGACGAGCGGCTACCACTGGCTGCTCGACGGGCCTGCCGCCACCAGCTTCGCCACCGCCTCCCGCGCCGCCGGAGGCACGACCGCCGCCGGACTGCTCGCCTGCCTGGCGCTCGCCTCGGCCGAGGTCACGGGCGGACGGCAGCTGTCCTTGATCAGTCTCGCCAACACCCGGCCAGAAGCGTGGCGGGCGGCCCCGGGCTGGTTCGTCGGCCTGCACCCCGTACGGATCCCGGCGGCCCCCGGAGCGGCCTTCGCCGACACCGTCGCCCCCGCCGCCGCCGAACTGCGCCGGCGCGCACCGGGGCCGGGCAGCTCACTGCCCCACATCAGCCGCATGCTGCGCAAGCCGATCCACCCCCGGTTCGTCGTCTCCTACCTCGACGTGCGTCGGGTGACGGGCACCCGGCCCCGGCCCGAGGACGTGATGCTGCGCAGCCGGATCCACGGCCCGGCCGAGGTGTACGTGTGGCTGACCAGGAGCGAACGCGGCGTCCACCTGTCGACGCGCTTCCCCGACACGGCCGTGGCACGGGCGAACGTCGGACGCTTCGTCCTCGCCGCCGCGCACGCCGCAGATCGCGTTGTGCAGGGTCACCGTGCCGAAGCGGTGCCGGCGCCCGCCTGACCCCCGCGCTATCTCGTATCACCCGAGGGAAAAAAGGAGACCCCACCGTGCGCATGACCCAGATCGTCGACTGGCGGCCCGAGCCGGGCGAGGTGACCGAGTTCGAACTGACCACCGACCGGGCACCCGAACCGCACGACGTACCCGCCTCGCACTTCCAGCGGGCGCACCTGCAGCTGGCGGCCGCCCACCGCATTGCCGGTCGGCAGCAGTCGCCCTGGGTGGCCATGACGTTCGACCTGCCGGGCCGCGCGGACCTCGACGCCCTCACCGAGGCGTGGCAGGGGCTGGTGCGCCGGCACGAGGCGTTCCACACCTGGTATGCGCCGGACGGCGACACCTTCACCGGGTTCCGCATACCGCCCGACTCCCTCACCGTGCACCCGGCGCGCGTTGGCGACTTCCCGGACACGGCCGACCTGCGGGCCCGTCTGCACCGGCGGATCGACGAGAAGACCTCGGTGAACGGCCTGGGCCTGCTGGCCGGAGTGATCCGCCGCGCGACGACGTCCACGGTGTACTTCGCGATCGACCACGCCTACACCGACGGACACTCCCTGACCCTGCTGTTCCACGAGCTCCGCATCCGCTACCGCGCGGCGCGCTCCGCAACCCCGGTCGACCTGCCGCCGGCCCCCGGCTACCTGGACCTCAACCGCCGCGAGCACCAGCGCTCGGCGTCGCTGACGAAGGGTGCGCCGGAGCTCGCCGCATGGTCGGAGTTCCTGGCCGTCAAGGACGGCGGCTTCCCCGCCTTCCCCGTCGACCTCGGCAACGACGCCGGCGAACTGCTGCCCGCCACGCGCCTGGAGTACCCGGTGTTCACCGGGGAGGAGGCACGCGCGTTCCGCGCCACCTGTGCCCGGCACGGCGGCGGCCTGGCCGCGGGCTTCTTCGCCGCGCTGGCCCTCGCCCAGGAGGAGTTCACCGGCAACGACACCTACCGCGTCCTGACCGCCGTGTCGACCAGGGCCTACCCCCGGCTGCTGCGCGTGCACGGCTGGCTGGTCAACCTCGCACCCCTGCTGTTCCGCCTGCCCGCCTCACCGGACCTCGCCGGCGCGATCGCCGCCGCGCAGCAGGGCTTCCAGCGGGCCCGCGAAGGGTACGACGTGCCCCTGCACCGGGCGCTCGACCTGCTCGTCGAGGACGGCGAGACCCCCGCCATCCCGCCCATGGCGTCCTACGTGGACGGACGCTCCGCACCGGGCGCCCGCGACTATCTCGACGCGGACGCGACGGTCCTGACCGGACCCGACAACGCCAGCGGTGTGTCGCTGTGGCTCAACTGGTTCCCCGACCGGGCCGACCTGGTGGTCAGCATGCCGGACACCCCGCAGGCCGCCGCGGGCGTGCCGAAGTACCTGGACCGGGTCAGGGAGATCATGCTCTCCGCGGCGACGGGCTCGCACGGCGCCCGCTGACCTCCACCACGGGCTGCGCCCGGTGCGGTCGCTGCCGCTGCACGAATGGCGTCCCCCCGTCACTCGTCCGGCCCCCTCACCGCCGCCGGGGGAGCGCCGAGCCGCGAGGATGGACGCAGCAGCGGCACGGCGCGGGAGCACAGGCGCAGCAGCAGGCGAGAACGGGAGCGACGTATGACGGCCCACGCCCCGACCGAGCGGCTCGGTCCCGACACCGACCTGGCCCAGGTCTTCGAGCTGGCGCAGCAGCTGCGGGTGGACTCCGTCCGCGCCAGCACCGCGGCCGGGTCCGGGCATCCCACCTCCAGTCTGTCGGCGGCCGACCTGATGGCCGTCCTGATGGCCCGGCACCTGCGCTACGACTGGGACGACCCCGACAACCCGGCCAACGACCATCTGGTCTTCTCCAAGGGGCACGCCTCGCCCCTGCTGTACGCGATGTTCCGTGCCGCCGGCGTCGTCGGCGAGGACGAGCTGCTGGACACCTACCGCCGCTTCGGCTCCCGGCTGCAGGGGCATCCGACCCCGGTGCTGCCCTGGGTGGACGTGGCCACCGGCTCCCTGGGCCAGGGCATCGCCTACGCCGTCGGCATCGCCCTGGCCGGGCGCGAGCTGGAACGGCAGCCGTACCGCGTGTGGACGCTGTGCGGTGACAGCGAGATGGCCGAGGGGTCGGTCTGGGAGGCGCTCGACAAGGCCGGCCGGCACCGGCTGGCCAACTTCGTCGCCGTCGTCGACGTCAACCGGCTGGGCCAGTGCGGCCCCACCGAGCTGGGGTGGGACACCGGCGCGTACGCCCGCCGCGCCGAGGCGTTCGGCTGCCGCGCGATCACGATCGACGGGCACGACCTCGGCGCCGTCGACAAGGCTCTCGCCACCGCTGCGGACGACCAGGCCCCCACCGTCGTCCTGGCCCGCACCGTCAAGGGCCGGGGCGTCAGCGAGGTCGCCGACCAGAACGGCTGGCACGGCAAGCCCCTGCCCGAGGACCTCGCGGAGCGGGCCGTCGCCGAACTCGGTGGCCTCCGCAACCTGTCCGTCCGCGGCCCCCGGCCACCCGCCGGTGCACCGGCCACACGCCCGGCCGCCCGCCCCGTCGAGCTGCCCCGCTACGACACCGGCAAGGACGTGGCCACGCGCAGCGCCTTCGGCAAAACCCTGGCCGCCCTCGGCGCCCGCCCCGACGTCGTCGTCCTCGACGCGGAGGTCGGCAACTCCACCCACACCGAGGACTTCAAGAAGGCCCACCCGGAGCGCTACTTCGAGACCTACATCGCCGAACAGCAGATGATCGCCACGGCCGTCGCCATGGGCGTACGCGGCTACCGCCCGTACGCCGCCACCTTCGCCGCCTTCCTCACCCGTGCGCACGACTTCATCCGCATGGCAGCGGTCTCCCAGGCCACCATGGCCCTGTGCGGCTCCCACTGCGGCGTGGAGATCGGCGCCGACGGCCCCTCCCAGATGGGCCTGGAGGACCTCGCCATGATGCGGGCCGTCCACGGCTCCACCGTGCTGTACCCGAGCGACGCCACCTCCGCCACGGCCCTGACCTCCGCCATGGCAGACCTGCCCGGCATCTCCTACCTGCGCACCACGCGGGGCGCCTACCCCGTCCTGTACGCCCCCGACGAGGACTTCCCCGTCGGCGGTTCCAAGACCCTGCGCAGCAGCGACCACGACGCGGTCACCCTCGTCGGCGCCGGCGTCACCCTCCACGAATGCCTCGCCGCCGCCGACCAGTTGGCTGCCGACGGCATCCACGCCCGCGTTGTCGACCTGTACTGCGTCAAACCCGTCGACGCCGCGACGCTGGCCCGCGCAGCCCGGGAGACCGGTGCGCTCGTCATCGCCGAGGACCACCACCCCGAGGGCGGCATCGGCGAAGCCGTCCTGTCCGCCCTGTCGGCACTTTCGGCCGAGCGTCTCGCTCCCGCGGTCGCCCACCTCGCCGTCACGGTCCTGCCCGGCTCCGGAACGACGGCCGAACTCCTCGACGAGGCCGGTATCTCCCGCACGCACATTGCCCGGGCCGCACGCGGTCTTGCCGATGGCGGCTAGGCCGTGCCGCGTACCGGCAGCCGGCGACGGGACGGCGTTCGAGGGCAGACGCCCGAGACGACCACCTGCCCCGCATCGCCCGGACCCTTGCCGGCCGCGACGCCGACTGCGTGCGGTGAGCCGACTGCCCGCCAGGCGTAGGGGGAGCAGAGCAGGGGAGCGGCCTGCCATGTGGCATCGGGAAAGAAATGGAGCGGATCGCCCGGGCGGTCGCCGGCCGGGCGCTTGTCGGCCGGGAGGTGGGCAACGGCTGCGCCCTGATCGCGCTGAACGGCAGGGCCGGGGACGGGAAGACGACGCTGGCAGCCCTCCGGGCCGAACACTTGGGAGGGCCGGACTGTGCGGCGGTCGTCCACGGGGACGACTTCCTGCAGCCGACGCCCGACGACCAGCGGTTCTCGCTGGACACGGTCGAGGACTACCGCGGCTATTTCGACTGGCCACGGCTGCGCAACCAGGTCCTCGCACCCCTCACGGGGTGGCCGGTGGCCTACGAGCGGTACGACGCAGCGGCGAACACCGTGCCACCTGGCAGCCCGCGCCCCCTCCAGCCCCACGGGACGGTGGTCGTCGAGGGCGTGCTCACCGCCCGCCCGGAGCTGCCCGTCTGCTACGACCTGGTCGTCCTCGTGGACACCCGGACGCGGTGTGCCTGCGCCGCTTGCACGCCCGGGGACGCGACCCGCGGCGCGAGACGTGGATCGCCGCTGGTACACCGTCGAGGGGTACTGTCTGGCGTCCACCGCGCTGTCCGTACGAGCGGACCTCGTCGTCCGGGGCCGGTGACGTCCGCGCTAGCGCAGGTCGTCGGCGCGCCGGTGGTGAGGAGCACGTAGTCTTCTGACTCCCATCTCCGGGCGCCGGAGGGCGGCTTTCCGTGGCCCGTGCGCCGTCCGAGCTCGTTGACCGGAACAGTCCGGGCCCGGCAGTCCGTACAGCGGGCACTCAGCCGGCCCGGCAGGGTCGATGCGGACGTGCCCGTGCTCTTCACCTCCTTCGCGCCCGCCCCGGTACCATCGCGGCCACGGAACTGGGGGAGGAACCATGGCAGCAATCGTGGTGGTGCACGGCATCGGCAAGCAGTACTCGGGTGCCCATTCGCTGCACACGTCGGTGTCCACCGCACTTTTGGACGGTTTGAGCCGCGCTGGTGTCACGCACGTAGCTCCGGAGAGCGTACGCGTCGCCTTTTACGGTCACCTGTTCCGCCCGCCAGGTTCCGCACCGACCAAGGGCGAACCGTCCTACACCTACCGCGACGTCACGGATCCGTTCGAGGTGGAACTGCTCCTTGCCTGGTGGGCAGAGGCGCATCGCATCGAGCCGGACCTGGTTCCGCCGCCCGCAGCGACAGGCACCAGCAAGGCCGCGGTGCCGCAGAGCGTGCAACGTGGCTTGCACGCACTCAGCAATTCCCGTGGCTTTGCACGCGTGGCCGACAGGTTTCTCATCGGGGTGCTCAAACAGGTGCGCGCCTACCTCACCTCGCCCGACGTCCGCGAGCACGTCCAGAAGGAGATTGCCGCTGCCGTAACGGCGGACACCAGAGTCCTCGTCGGCCACTCACTCGGCTCGGTCATCGCCTACGAGGCCCTGTGCGCTCATCCGGAATGGCCGGTGCATTCCTTCGTGACCCTGGGGTCCCCCCTGGGCATTCCCAAGCTGGTCTTCGACCGCTTGTCACCCGCACCACGCTCGGGGCGGGGCATGTGGCCCGCCGGAGTGGGGACTTGGACCAACCTGTGTGACCGTCACGACGTTGTCGCCCTCGCCAAACGGCTCGCCCCACTATTCGGCGACGCCGACTTCGTCATACGGGACCTCATGATCGACAACGGCCGGCAAGCCCACGCCATCGAACCCCACCTCACCGCGGTGGAGACGGGCACGGCCATCGCGGAGGCTCTGCGGGTGGCCTCGTGACCCGAGGGGCACAGCAAGGCATACGCCACACGCTCTTCATCGGCGGAACGGCGACCTACGACCACCAACCGGAACTTCGAGGCGTGCGCTCAGACATCGAAGTGGTCAGCGGCCTCTTCGGCGCTCTGGGCTACGAGACCGAGCCGCCGTTGCTGGACAGGACCAGCGCCGAATTCCGCACCGGCCTGTCCGCCTGGGCCGCAGCCGAGGACCGGACGGACGACGCACTCGTCCTTTATTACAGCGGCCACGGAGAGCTCAGCCACGAACGTCACTATCTGATGTGCCGAGACAGCTGTAGCAACCAGCTCACGGGCACTGCCGTGGCCACCGAGGACGTCGTGCGGATCGTCAGCGAAGGCGGCGTCCGGCGGCTCCTGCTGATCATCGACACGTGCTACGCGGCACAGGGCGGCATCGACGCCGCACGTTCACTGGCCTGCGATCTCGGCATCCGGCTCAGCACCACCCGGGCCGCCGACGGGCACCGCCTCACCGCCTTCTCGGTGATCGCGGCTGCTCGCTCCCAGGAGCTGGCCGAGGACGGGGCCTTCACCCACGCCCTTCGCGCGGCGATCGACGATCCGGGGCTGGGCGGGCACCGTCAGCCGAAGCTGTACCTGGAACAGGTCGTGGACCGGGTCAACGAGATCCTGGCTACACACAGCCCCTATCAGCACGCCGCCTGGGGAACACTCCCGAGTGGTGAAGGCTTTTCCTTCATCCCCAATCCCCGCTACGCCCCGGACATGCCGGACGAGGACATGGACGTCGCCGAGCAGCGCACCTGGGCCAGCGCGGAAGGGCGGCGACGCCGTGAGGAACTGCTCACCCATTTCGGGCCGCGCGGCCGCGGAACCGATGTCTTCGCCGATGCCACGGGTTCCTACTTCACCGGCCGCGCGGCTGCGCTGGCCGTGCTGACGGCCTGGCTCGACGCCCGGTCGTCGCGGCTCGGCCGCTGCGTCGTGGTCACAGGGCGCGGCGGCGTCGGCAAGTCCTCGCTCCTTGGCCGGCTCGTCCTGCTCGCCGACCCTGGGCTGCGGGCGGCGCTGCCCGACGTGGCCCAGGACTTCGTCCCCCCTCGCCGGCAGGTGCACGCCGCCGTACACGCACGGCACAAGCTCCTGGAGGACGTGACGGCGGGCATCGCAGACGCCGCGGGCCTGTCAGAGACCGACCCGGAGCGACTCGCCACCGCCCTCGCCGCCCGGGCCGAGCCCCTGGTCGTCGTGATCGACGCCCTCGACGAGGCGGGCACGGCGGGGACCGACGAGGAACCGCACCGCATCGCCGCCCTCCTGCTCGCCCCACTGAGCCGACTGTCCTGCGTGCAGCTGCTCGTCGGCACCCGTCCGCACGTACTCGACTCCCTCGGCGACCAGTTCATCCCCTTGGATCTCGACGAGGCGCAGTGGACCGGCGAACGGGACATCGCCGCGTACGCACGCAGGCTGCTCCTTGCCCCCGACGGTCCGGGCAGCGTCGGCGTCTACACTGAGGCCACCACTGAACCCGTCAGTGACGCCGTATCCGTGCGTGCCGACGGCAATTATCTCGTCGCTCGCCTCATCGCGAGATCGCTCGCCCACCGCCCGGCGCCCCTCGACACGACATGCCCCGGCTGGGAAGGGCAGCTCCCGGCTCTGAGCGAGTCCCCGGACCGCTCTGCAGGACCAGCGTTCCGGTGGGTACTTCACGAGCAGCTGCGCACCCGCGCGGACCGCGGTCTTGCGTTGCTGACGGCCCTGGCTCACGCGGAGGGCACCGGGCTCCCCGGCGAAATGTGGCGTGCGGCTGCATCCACCTTCACCACCGACCCGGTGACCGGCCAGGACATCCGCTGGATCCTGGAGTCGGCAGGCGCTCACATCATCGAGGGCCGGGACACCGGCCCGGACGGCGAAGCCCGTTCCGTCTATCGCCTCTACCACCAGTCGTACGCGGACGAACTACGGTCCACCGCCGGCTCGGACGCGAACGCACGCATCGCCGCGGCACTGATGGCGACCGTACCTCCTGCGCCCGTGGGCCAAGGACGGGTGTGGTCGACCGCGGACTCGTACGTACGTGCACACCTCGCCAGCCACGCCACGGGCAGCTCGTTGTTCGACGAGCTCGTCATCGATCCGTCCTACCTGCTGGCAGCCGAGCCGTCGACTCTTCTGCGGGCATTGCGGCACGTGAAGTCCTCACAGGCAACAGCCGCCCGGTTCTCCTACGAGAGTTGCGCACCTGTGCTGCGCACCGAGAGCGATCTCATGGTGCGAGCAGCCCAATTACGGCTCGCGGCCCTGCAGACCGGTGATGAGGTTCTCGCCGACGCGGTGCGCGGCTGCTTCCCCGAACTTCCCTGGGACACGTTGTGGGCCGATGTGCCCACAAGCAGCGATCCCTTCCGTGCTGTTGGCACGTTCTCGAACCCTTTGAGGGGTGTCGAGGTCCTGGACGTCTCGGGTACGAGGGTCATGGCTACGGCTCAGGAACCCAATCGGACAGAACTATGGGATCTCGACACAGGAGCCCCACTGGGACCACTGCCTTCCACTGCCTCTCCGCACGTTCTGGCGCTCGCCTCCTGCCAGGAGAAACCGGCAGCCTGGCTGCTGGCTCACTCCCGTGACGTGCCGGGTTGGGACAGCACCATCGAGGTCTTCGACGCGCGCACGAGACACCGTCTGGGCAAGCCTCTGGTGACACGGGCCGTCCATTGTGCACTCGCCGAGATCGAAGGTACCTGCGTGGTCGGGGTGGTGAACACCGATGGGACTGTAGAACTGGTCGAGGCGCGCACAGGCTCCGTTTTGGTCAGGCTGACCTCGCGCCTTCGGACTTCGAAGCTGGAGCCTGAGTCAAGTCAATTGGTCCGAGCCAGGATGAGCGGACGACGTCATCCCCAGCACCTTGCCATGGGAGTGGTGGACGGTCACCTGGTCGTTACGGCGGCAGTAGGAGTCTCGTACCACGCGTCGTCCCGGTCGGGCCGCGCGGAGCTCGCGGTGTGGTGGGTGGACGCTCGCGACGGTTGGCGTGTCCGCAACAGTTCACACTACCGCTTGACCGGCCGGGAGGTGACGGCTCTGACTGTCCGACGAGGCCGCATCCTGGTATCCACTATCGGACGCCTGCGGATCACTGGGCGAGCACAGGCGATCCGCCGGCAAGGAATCGTCACCGAGTGGTTCGTCCGCCGGGGTCCGGGACCGGTTGCCTTCGTCTCGACGGACCTCGGCAGGTACAGGGTGCGCGCCTCGGGTTCCGGCATACAGGTGACTGATGGGGAGGGAAGACGGACCAACAGCATTGACTGTGAGGCGCCATGGTCCGCACACATCACCGCAACTCCCGTCGGCACCAATCGTGCTTCTCTTCTCATCTGGCGCGAGGACAGTCCTTCCGTTCAGGCGAGGGAGCTGTCTCTCGTAGGTGAGGCGGGCAATAAAGGGAGCGGAGTGAGCATCGCCGCACACCGGGCCTTCGGCACGGTCATGGGCCAGGTCGACGGACGAGCGGTTCTCGCTGAATGCACTTATTCCGGATCGCACCGTCTCCTCGATCCGACTTCCGGCGAGGCGGTGGCAGCCGATGGCCGATTCTCGTTCTGGGCCACAAGCTACTGCGGGACCCGGGGACTCCCGATCATCGGATACCGGTGGTTGCGCCAGTGGCGCGCCTTGCACTGGGTGCGGGTGTACGAGGAGTTCTCCCCCCGCCGCGTGCGTCTGCACGGCGGCTTCCTGCCGCCCGTCTCGGACATGTGGGTCACGAAAGAGGGCGGACGTCCACTACTCGTCGGCCAGGCCTCAGGAGGTCATTTCATCGCATGGACCCTTGATGGCAGGGTTGCGGGGCGGGCCCGGCTGACCGGCTGCTTCGATGCACGGACGCTGGCCGTGGGGCGCCGAGCGATCCTCTCCGTGCACGACCTTCGGGCGCGTGCCATCAGGGTCTACGAACTGCCGGATTTCGCTCCGATCGCGAGCATCCCTGACCGCAGGTACACGTCTGCATATGACCTGGCAATGTGTGGCGGGACACCGGTTGTCGTTCATGCAGACGGGATGGGGCTGGTTCGCGTCCGCTCCTTTCTGGACACTTCGATCGAGTGGCGGTGGCGACTGCCGGAGACTCATCCGATCACACACTTGGCGCTCACCACCGTCGCGGGACGCGGCGCGGCTGTCGTGTGCACGAGTGCGGGCAGCGTCCTGATGGCGGAGGCCGACTCTGGGCGTCTGCTGTCATACGTCCGCCTTGGCACGGCGATCAGGTCGCTCACTGTTGTGGAGGAAGCGACGGTGGTACTCGTCACCGCGAAGGGCGGCACCCTCTGCCTGCGACTTGCGCCGGCGCGGGGCGGTCCTTGACAAGTTGGCCTCCCGCACGATGTCGGAGAGCGGACGGTAGCGGCCTCACTTGTGTTCGTACAGGAAGCCGGGATCTCATCGCGGGTCGGGTGGTTCGGCAAGGCGCCGGCTTGTCCTCCAGATGTGATGCGCCACACCCGGCATGTACTCGGTGTGCTGGGCGGCGGAGTTGTCGGCAAGGATGGTGGTCGCCCCTCGCGGTTGCCTCGCTGGTGGCCTGGCACACTCCGAGGGTGCACGAAGACTCCCTCGAACTGCGCCAGGTCGTCTCCGGCGACCAGGTCGACGCCCGGCTTCGTCAGGCCCTGACCGACTGCTGGGTCGACGTCACCAACGCCGGCGGTGCGGCCGGATTCCCCTTCCCGCCCATCGACGCCGAGCAGGCCGCATCCGCTCTGGACGCCGTCGTCGCCGGCCTCGCCCCGGAGACCTGCCGGCTGATCGTGGCCCTGCTGGACGGGGAGGCGGTGGGCTGGCTGGTCATACGTCGCGACGTGTTCCGTCTCGTCTCCCACTGGGGCACCCTGCATCACGTCCAGACACACCCCGGCGTCCGCGGGCGTGGCATCGGTGGTGCGCTCCTCGAACGGGCCCGTCAGGTGGCCCGGGACGACATGGGCCTCGAACACCTGCGGCTGGCCGCGCGCGGAGGAGTTGGGCTGGAGGACTTCTACGGACGGCTCGGCTGGAAGGAGACAGGCCGCTGGCCCGGCGCCCTGCGTTTCGCCCCCGGGGACGACCGCGACGAGATCCTCATGGTCCTCCAGCCCCTCTGACCGCCGCCCCGGCTTGCGTTGCCCGCCCGGTGCCCGCCGAGGCGTTCAGTGCGGAATCACCCAGCCCGGCCGCCAGGTCCCGGCGGCGTCGTGGCCGGCCGCCGTGGCGGTGAGGTGGGCGCGGAGGGTGGCCAGCGCCGGGTGGGGGTTGTCGCGGTGCCACAGGAGCGCGTGCGGGTAGACGGGGGTCGGGTCGGTCACCGGGATGCGCCGCAGGCCGTGGCCGGCGGGCCAGATGAGCCGGGTGTGCTCGCCCATGAAGGTGGCCAGGGCCGGGGTGTCGGCGATGGTGTCGAGGAGGGCGTCGGAGCCGAAGTTGGGGCCGGTCGCCTCGATGGTGAGGCCGAACTCGGCGACGAGGTCGTCGTAGTAGGCGGTCCATTCGGTGCCGGGGACGACGCCGGGCATCCAGATCCGGTGCCCGGCCAGCTCGGCGAGCGTCACCGACCTGGCGCCCGCCAGCGCGTGGGCGGGGCCGGTGAGGAGCTGGAGCGGCTCGTCGAGCACCCGGGCGGAGGCGATGTCCTCGGGCAGGGGCCGGCCGGGCGCGGCGACGGCGCGGAAGGACGCGTCGATCGCACCGGAGCGGAGGGCGGCGACGGCCTGCTCGATGTCGAAGAGCATCAGGACGTCGAGCTCGATCCCGGGGTGCGCGCGGTGGAAGCCGCGCATCAGGCCTGAGGCCGCGCCGCGCGAGTTGATCACGTCGACCCGCAGCGGGCGGTGGCCGGTGCGCACGGACGCGACCGCGCGCTCGGCGGTGCGCAGCAGCTCGCGTGCGTGGGGGAGGAACGCCTGTCCGTCGATGGTGGGCTCGGCGCCGCGCGGCGTGCGGGTGAACAGCCGCACGCCGAGGTCGCGCTCCAGCGCGGCGATGCGCTTGGAGACGGCCTGCTGGGTGATCGACAGGTCGGTGGCGGCCTTCTGGAACTGGCCCGCTTCCGCGACGGCGACGAAGGTGCGTACCGCTTCGAGATCCACGCCGCCACCCTAATGAACAACCAATGGTTGTGCACAGCTGGCAGGACGGTTGTTTGACCTGCTGCTGTGCTGCTCGCTTTGCTCTTTCTGGTCAACATCGGTTTGTGACAGGGGGCGCCGGCATGGTGGTCAGGAGACGGTTGGGCCGGCGGTTCGGCTGGCTGTGGGCGGCGTACGCGGTGAGCGCGTACGGGTCCGGGCTGGGGTTCGGGGCGCTCCCGCTGATCGCCGTACTGGTGCTGCACGCCGGCCCGGACGAGGTGTCCGCGCTGTCCGCGGTGGGGCCCGCGGTGGGCGCGCTGATCGCGGTGCCGCTCGGGCCCTGGGTGGAGTTCCGGCGCAAACGCCCGGTCATGATCGTGACGGATCTGGCCCGGTGCGCGGCCATGGCGACGATCCCGGTCGCCTACGCCTTCGGCTGCCTCGGCTTCGTCCAGCTGCTCGTGATCTCGGCCGTGGTCGCCGCAGCCAGGATCGCGTCCGGCGCGGCGAGCGGCGCCTACCTCAAGTCCCTCGTCCGGCCGGACGACCTGCTCGTGGCCAATGCGCGGTTCGAGTCCACGAACTGGAGCTCCATCGCGGTCGGGCCCCCGCTGGGCGGGGCGGCGATCGGCGCGTTCGGGCCGGTCACCACGGTGGTGGCGGACGCGCTCAGCTACCTGTGTTCCGCGCTGTGCATCACCGCGATCCGCGGTCGGGAGGAGGCGCCGCACCAGCCCGCCAAAGGACCGGCCCGAGCGAGCGCACTGCTCGACGGCTGGCGACACATCATGGGCCATCCCGTTCTGCGGGCGCTCTACCTCAACCAGATGCTCGTCGCCGGTCTGATCATGGCCACCGAGCCGCTGCTGGCCGTGCTCCTCCTTCGCCGGCTCGGGTTCCCGCCCTGGCAGTACGGCCTCGCCTTCGCCGCCCCCTGCCTCGGCGGGCTCATCGGCTCCCGGCTGGCCCGCCGCGTCGTCGCCCGCCACGGCCGGCACCGCATCTTCCGGATCGTCGGCACCCTGCGTGCCGTCTGGCTGATCGGCCTGGCCTTCGTCCGCCCCGGCGTCGTCGGCCTCGTCACCGTGATGGCCGTCGAGCTGGCGATCATCATCAACATGAGCCTGTACACCCCGGTGCTCGCCACCTACCGGCTCGAACACACCCCGGAGCACCTCGTCGCCCGCACCCTGTCGGCCTGGTCGATCGGCCAGCAGGCATCCATCGCCGTCCTCACCACGCTCGGCGGGCTGCTCGCCGACGCCACCGGCCCACGCACCGCCCTCGCCGTTGCGGGCCTGCTCGTCCTGGCCACCCCGCTCCTGCTGCCCCGGCACGACCGGACGCCGCAGCACGAGCCGGAACCGGCCCGCACCCCGAGCCCCACACCCTGAGCAAGGAGACACCGTGAGCAAGGAGAGCCCTCCCGTGAGCACTGCCCCCGCACTCGACCCGACCCGCACCGCCCTTCTCGTCATGGACTGCCAACCCGCGATCCTTGCCGCTCTGCCCGACGGCGGGGACCGCGAAGCCCTGCTCGGTCGCGTGGAAGGAGCCATCGCCGACGTGCGCGCACACGGCGGCACCATCGCCTCCGTACGCGTCGGCTTCACCGAGGCCGACTGGGACGCGATCCCCGCCGCCAACAAGTCCTTCGCCCCGCTGGCCCAGCACCGCGTCCTGCACCACGAGGACCCTGCCACCGCCGTCCACGAGCGCCTGGCTCCCCGGAGCGGCGACATCGTCGTGCGCAAGACCCGCTACGGCGCCATGTCCACGACCGACCTCGACCGGCAGCTGCGCGAGCGCGGCATCACCACCCTTGTGGTCTGCGGCATCAGTACCAGCGGCGCCGTCCTGTCCACCGTCCTCGACGCGGCGGACCGCGACTACCGGCTCCACGTCCTGTCCGACGGCGTCGCCGACCCGGACCCCGACGCCCACGACGCCCTGCTCCGGCACGTCTTCCCCGCACGGGCCCACGTCGTCGACACCGCTGCACTGCGCGCCGCGTTGCACGGGTCAACGGCTGTTCCCGGGTTGAGGTATTGAGGTCCATTGTCAAGCGGAATATGATGCGCGGGCGCCAAATGGATTCTCGTGTGTGCAACTGTGCGCCCTGCAACCGGACTTGATCCATGGTTGCGGGCGTGGAAGGTTGATCCGGAACGTTTGCTGCCGAGGCGCAAACCACCGCGGAGGCAGGGACGGTCGTCCTTGGCTCCGGCTCCTCCGGCATGGTCCAGATTCCGCAGTCCCTGGGGAGCGTGGGGAGCCGCCTTCGTGGTGCAGCCAACCGTCATCGGTGTCAGTCCTTTCTGGGAGGCGGACCCGCGACTCGTCGCCGCGGTCCACAGAGCCGGTGGGCTCGGCGTCCTCGACCTCGGCGACGGGGGCCCGCGGGCCCGCGAAGCCCTCGTTCTCGCCCGCCGCTGGACCGGCGGCGCCTTCGGCGTGCGCCTCGCGGAGGGCTGCGCGCTCCGTCCGGACGAGCTGCACGACCGGCACACCCCGGGGCCGCACACCGTCCTGCTCGCCCCCGGCGCCGGCCGGCCCGCCGACTGCGGCGAAGGCGTCACCGTCCTGGCCGAGGTCCGCTCCCGGGCCGAGGCGCGTGCCGCGGTACGGGCCGGGGCGGCCGGTGTCGTCGCGCGGGGCAGCGAGTGCGGTGGCCCGGCCGGCGAACTGTCCACCTTCGTCCTGCTGCAACAGCTGCTCGCCGACACCGAGGTCGGCGTTCCCCTGTGGGCGTGCGGCGGCATCGGGCCGAACACCGCCGCGGCGGCCGTCCTCGCGGGTGCCACCGGCGTCGTGCTCGACGTACAGCTCGCGCTGCTGGAGGACGCGACCGTCCCGCCCGCGCTCGCCCGCCTGCTGCGCACGACGGACGCGGTCGGCACGATCCTCGCCGGCGGACGGCGCCTGCTGGACACCGACCGGCCGGGCACCCCCGCCGACCTGCGGGAGCGCCCCGTGCCGCTGGGACAGGACGCCTTCCTCGCCCGCCGTTTCGCCCGGGACCACCGCACGGTGGGCGCCGCGGTACGGGCCGTGCGCGAGGGAATCGACACCGCGCTGCGGACCCCCGGTGCGCCCGGGGCCCTGCGCCCCGGATCCGCCCTGAGCCGCTCCTTCGGCACCGACCTGCCCGTCGCGCAGGGCCCGATGACCCGGGTCAGCGACCAGGCGCGCTTCGCCGCCGCCGTCGCGGAGGGCGGCGGCCTGCCGTTCCTCGCGCTGGCCCTGTCCGGCCCCGAGCGGACCAGGGCGCTCCTGGAGGAGACCAGGACGGTGCTCGGTGGACGGCCCTGGGGCGTCGGCATCCTGGGCTTCGCGCCGGACGACGTGCGCAGCGCCCAGCTCGAAGCCGTACGCGCCCTGCGGCCCACGCATGCCGTCCTCGCCGGGGGCCGCCCCACGCAGGCCGCCGCCCTGGAGGCCCAGGGCATCCGCACCTTCCTGCAGGTCCCGACGCCCGGGCTGCTCGGGCAGTTCCTCGACGCGGGCGCCCGGCGCTTCGTCTTCGAGGGCGCCGAGTGCGGCGGCCACGTCGGCCCCAGCAACTCCTTCCCGCTCTGGGAGGCCCAACTGGACATCCTGGAACGGTTCCTGGACGACCGCGGGCCACAGCGGGACGAACCACCGGGCATCGAGGTGCTGTTCGCCGGCGGGATCCACGACGAGCGCTCGGCGGCCATGGTCGCGGCCCTGTCCACCGGGCTCACCCGGCGCGGCGCAGCGGTCGGCGTCCTGATGGGCACCGCGTACCTCTTCACCCGCGAGGCGGTGGCGAGCGGCGCGGTCCGGCCGGCCTTCCAGCACACGGTGCTCGGCGCCGAGAGCACGGTCCTGCTGGACACCGCGCCGGGCCACGTCACCCGCTGCGTACCGAGCCCGTACACCACCACCTACCGCGGGCTCCAGGAGGACCTGCGCCGCCAGGGCGTCCGCGGACGGGACGCCTGGGAGCGGCTGGAACGGCTCAACCTGGGACGGCTGCGCATCGCCGCCAAAGGCGTCGAGCGCGTGGACGGCGAACTGTGCCACGTGGGAGAGGAACGCCAGCTCGACGCGGGGATGTTCATGGCCGGCGAGGTGGCGGTGCTGCGCAACGCCACCACGACCGTGACCGCACTGCACCGGTCCGTCACCGACGGGGCGGCCGCCTTCTACGAGCGGCGCGCCGCGGAACTGACCGGCCAAGCCCCGTCCGTGGCCAGAACCGGAACGACCCCGCCCGCCCCCGCGCCCCCACCGCTCGACGTCGCGATCATCGGCATGGCCGGCATGTTCCCCGCAGCCCCCGACCTGCCCGCCTTCTGGGCCCAGATACTCGCCGGCACGGACGCGGTGACCGAAGTGCCCCGGGACCGCTGGGATCCGGACCTCCACCACGGCGCGGACGCGCCCGCCCACGACACCTCGGCCTCCCGGTGGGGCGGCTTCCTGCCCCCCGTCCCCTTCGACCCGCTGCGCTTCGGCATTCCGCCGTCCTCCCTCGCCTCCGTCGACCCCGTGCAACTGCTCGCCCTGGAGGCGGCCCGGCGCGCCCTGGCCGACGCGGGCTACGAGGAGCGCGACTTCCCGCGCGCACGCACCGCCGTGGTCTTCGGGGCGGAGGCCGGCAGCGAGCTGTCCCACGCGACCGCGCTGCGCACCGTCCTGCCCTCCTACCTGGGCGGACGGCTCCCGGAGGACCTGGCGCAGCAGCTGCCCGCCCTCACCGAGGACTCCTTCCCCGGGATGCTCGCCAACGTCATCTCCGGCCGGATCGCCAACCGCCTGGACCTCGGCGGGGCCAACTACACCGTCGACGCCGCCTGCGCCTCCTCGCTGGCCGCCGTCGACATCGCCTGCAAAGAGCTGACGACGGGCACGGCGGACCTCGTCCTGTGCGGCGGCGCCGACCTGCACAACGGCATCAACGACTACGTCCTCTTCTCGTCCGTGCACGCACTGTCCCCCACCGGCCGCTGCCGGCCCTTCGACGCCGGGGCGGACGGCATCGCCCTGGGCGAGGGCGTCGCCTGCGTGGTGCTCAAACGACTGGCCGACGCACAGCGCGACGGCGACCGCATCTACGCCGTCGTCAAAGGCGTCGGCTCCTCCAGCGACGGACGCTCCCGCGGCCTGACCGCGCCCCGGCCGGAAGGCCAGCGCACCGCGCTGGAGCGGGCCTACGCCCAGGCCCGGATCCCACCGGCCCGGGTCGGCCTGGTCGAGGCGCACGGCACCGGCACGGTGGTCGGCGACCGCACCGAACTCGACGTCCTCACCGAGGTGTTCAGGGAATCGGGGGCCGCGCCGGGGGAGTGCGTGATCGGTTCGGTGAAGTCGCAGATCGGCCACACCAAGTGCGCGGCCGGGCTCGCCGGTGTGATCAAGACGGCCCTGGCGCTGTACACCGGGGTGCGCCCGCCGACCCTGCACATCCGCCGGCCCAATCCGGCCTGGCGGCCGGAGAGCAGCCCGTTCGTCTTCCACCAACGGGCCCTGCCGTGGGCCGCGCCGGCGGAGCACCGGGTGGGCGGCGTGAGCGCCTTCGGCTTCGGCGGCACCAACTTCCACGTGGTACTGGAAGGGTGCCACAACGGCGCGCCGCCGCGCCGGGCCGCCGACGCCTGGCCCGCCGAGCTGTTCCTCTTCCGCGGCGAGGCGGCGATCGAGGAGCTGCTGCGCCTGGCGGAGCCGGACGCGGACCGCGCGGCGAGCGGAACGGACGCCGCCGCGGACGGGAAGGACACGCAGCCCTGGCGGCTCCGCGACCTCGCACGCACAGCGGCGCGCCGGGCCGCGGACCCGGCCGCCGGGCCGGTGACCGCGGCCGTGGTCGCCGCCGACCTCGCCGAACTGCCCGGCCTACTGAGGGCCGCGCTGGAAGGCCGCGCGACGCCGGGCGTCTTCACGGGCGGGCCCGAGCGGTACGGCCCCGCGGCTGCCGGTGAGCGGTACGACCCGGCGGCCACCGGCGAGCGGTACGCCCCTGCCGCCGCCGGCGAGCGGTACGGCCCCGCGGCCGCCGCCGGGCCCGGGAACGGCAGGGCCGACCGCGAGAGCGGCACACTGGCCTTCCTCTTCCCGGGCCAGGGCAGCCAGCGGCCCGGCATGCTGGCGGACCTGTTCACCGCCTTCCCCGAGACGCACGAGCACCTGCGCCGGGTCCCGGCCGCCGCGATGTTCCCGCCGGCCGTGTTCGACCCGGCCGGCCGGGACGCACAGCGTGCCCGGCTCGCCGACACCCGGCGGGCCCAGCCCGCCCTGGGCGCCGCCGGCCTGGCCGTCCACGACGTGCTCGCGCAGCTCGGAGTGCGCCCCGACATGGTGGCCGGGCACTCCTACGGGGAACTCGTGGCACTGTGCGTGGCCGGCGCGTTCCCTGCCGCCGACCTGCCGGAGCTGAGCGAGCTGCGCGCCGAGGCGATGCTGGGCGCGGCCGGGGACGAGCCGGGCACCATGGCCGCCGTCGCCGCCGGGGCGACCGCGGTGGAAGCCGTACTGGCCGGGGCCGGGCTCGCCGGCGAGGTGGTGGTCGCGGGCCACAACTCCCCGTCCCAGACGACGGTCGCGGGGCCGGAGCGGGCGGTGCACCGGGCAGCGGCAGCACTGCGGGACGCCGGCTTCGACACGCAACAGCTCGACGTGGCGTGCGCCTTCCACAGCCCGATGATGGCCGGCGCGGCGGAGACCTTCGCCGAAGTGCTCGCCGCCCGCCCCCTGCGGGCACCGCGGATCCCGGTGTGGTCCGGGCTGACCGCGACCCCCTACCCCGAGGACACCGCACACCTGCGGGCCCGCCTCGCCGGACAGATCACGGCGCCGGTGCGCTTCGCCGAGCAGATCGAGGCGATGTACGCGGCCGGAGCGCGGATCTTCGTCGAAGCGGGCCCGGGCACCGTGCTCACCGGCCTGGTGCGTGCCGTCCTCGGCGACCGGCCGCACCTGGCCGTCCCCTTCGAGCCGCACCCCGGGGCGGGGCTGCGCGGCCACCTGGAGGCGCTGGCCCGGCTGGCGGTCGCAGGCGGGGTCCACGTCGACGCGGAAGCGCTGTTCGCCGGCAGGGACGCGGTGGTGGCCGAGCCCGGGCGGGCGCCGCAGCGCCCCGGCTGGATTGTGGACGGGCACCTGGTCCGTACCGCGGACGGCGGGTTGCTGCCCGGGGGACTGCAACCGGCCCGGCGGATCGCACCGCTGACACCGCCGCAGGGCGGTGGCGGCCCGAACGGGACTGCAGGAGCGGACCGGGCGGTCCTCATCCAGGACTTCCTGCGCGGCAGCCGTGAGCTGATTGCGGCGCAGCGGGACGTGCTGCTGACGTACTTCGGCGGGACGGCGGCCGTCCCACCGCAGGCTGCGGCGCCGGTGACGGAGTCGGTTGCCGTTCCCGCACCGGCGGTCACGGCCCTGCCTGCGGAAGCCGAGGAGCCCGACCTGTTGCGCACGGTGCTGGCGGTCATCAGCGAACGGACCGGCTACCCCGTGGAGATCCTCGATCCCCGGCTCGACCTCGAGGCCGACCTGAGCGTGGACTCGATCAAGCGGACGGAGATCGCGGGCGAACTGGTGAAGCGGCTGGGAGGCGCAAAGGCGCGGATCCCGGACGACGCGGACCTGGAGGGCCTGATCCGCGCACGGACCGCGGCGTCGATCGTGGAATGGATGGACGCGCACACGGGCGATCCGGGAGATGCGGAGCCCCCCGCGTCGCACGCGGAGCGGGAGCCGGAGGACACCGCGGCCACGGAGCCGACCGGAGTCGCGCCCCGGCGCTACGTCCTGCACAACACGGCGCTGGACGACGCACCGCCAACCGACGCTCCACCAACCGACGCTCCACCAACCGATGCACCGTCACGCGGTGGCTCCCCGGCCCTGCGGGACACGCACGTCCTCGTGCTCGGCGGCAGCACCGACGTCACCCGGGCCCTCCTCGCCCGGCTCCGCGAGCACGGTGCGCACACGACCCACGCCGACGGCGCGTCGATCGACCCGGCCGGACCGCTGGACGCGGTGATCCTGCTTCCGGGGCCCACCGGCCCCGTACTGCCGGGCGCCTTCCCTCTCCTGAAGGTCCTCCTCCAGCGCGGCCCGCGCCGTCTGCTGTGCGTCCGGCCGGCCGAGGACGACGGCCGAGGCGGCGGAACGAGCGACGGAATGGGCGCTTTCCTGCGTACCGTCGCCCGCGAGTATCCGGACACGACAGCCCGGCTGGTGTCCGTCCCCGACGGACCGGACGCCGACGACGTGGCGGATGTGGTCATCGGGGAACTCCTGGCACCCGACCGGGAGCCCGTCGTCGTCCGCACCGAGGACGGCCGGCGGTTCGGCATCGAGCCGCAGGAGGCCCCACTGGGGCCGCTGCTCACGGACGACGAGTCCACGGCTAAGCGGGCGGCCGAGGCCCTCGGGCTCGGGCCGCAGTCCGTCCTGCTGTTCGCGGGCGGGGCGCGCGGCATCGCCGCCCGCTTCGCCGTGGCCCTCGCGGCCGCCGCCCACTGCCGCATCGAGCTGCTCGGTCGTACCGCTTTGGCCGACGTCCCCGAGCCGCCCGCGACCGCCGGCGTCACCGGGCGCGCCGCACTGCGGGCCGCGCTCGCCGCGGGCGGCGAGCTGCGCCCCGCGGACATCGACCGGCAGGCCGGCCTCGTCCTGGCCCGCCGGGAGATCGAGGCGACCCTGGCCGCGATCCGCGCGGCCGGCGGCGAGGCCCGGTACCGCTGCGTCGACCTGCGGGACGCGGCGGCCGTCGAGCAGGCGGTCAAGGAGACCCACGCCCGCCACGGGCGCCTCGACGGCCTGGTGCACGCCGCCGGCGTCATCGAGGACAGGCTCATCGCCGACAAGGACCCGGCGTCCTTCGCACGCGTCCACGACACGAAGGCGGACAGTGCCCGTACGCTCTTCGCCGCGCTGCGCCGGCTCCCCGCGCCACCCCGCTTCACCGTGCTGTTCGGTTCCGTCGCGGCCGTGCACGGCAACCGGGGCCAGGCGGACTACGCCGCCGGCAACGACGCCCTGGCCGCACTGGGCCGGGCATGGCACCGCTCCACGGGCATGCGGGCGCTGACCGTCCACTGGGGCCCGTGGGCCCCGGACGACACGCACGGCGGGATGGTCGGCCCGGAACTCGCCCGGGAGTACGCCCGCCGCGGCATCGGCCTGATCGACCCGAGGGAGGGGACGCTCGCCCTGCTGCGCGAACTGACCTGGGGCGACGACGGTACGTGCGAGGTCGTCCTCGCCCCTCCGGGGTGGTGACGGTGCCCCAGGGTCACTTCGGGAACCGCCCCCAGGAACCGGTGGCCGTCACCGGCATGGCGGTCACGCTGCCCGGCGCCGACGACCTGGAACGCTACTGGCACAACCTGCGCACCGGCGTGGACGCCATCACCGAGGTGCCGCCGGGGCGCTGGGACCCGGAGGAGTACCGCTCCGGTGCCGTCTACTGCCGGCGCGGCGGCTTCGTCGACGACCGGCTCGCCGGCTTCGACCCCGTCGCCTTCGGCATCATGCCGGACTCCGTCCCGGCCACCGAGCCCGACCAGCTGATCGCCCTGCGCACGGCCGCCGCCGCGATCGCCGACGCGGGCGGCCTGGCCACGGTGCCCCCCACCCGCATCGGCGTGGTGCTGGGCCGCGGCGGCTACCTCACGGCCGGGCTGGCGCGGCTCGACCAACGCGTGCGCACCGCCGGTCAATTGGTCCACACCCTGCGCGAACTGCTGCCCGGGCTCGGCGAGGAGCGGCTGGCCCGGGTCCGTACCGCCTTCGAGGAGGCCCTGGGGCCGGACCGCCCCGAAGCGGCCATCGGCCTGGTTCCCAACTTCGCCGCCTCGCGCATCGCCAACCGGCTCGACCTGCGCGGACCCGCCTACACGGTCGACGCGGCCTGCGCCTCCTCCCTGCTGGCGGTCGACCAGGCCGTGGGCGAGCTGACCGCGGGACGCTGCGACGTGATGCTCGCCGGCGGCGTGCACCACTGCCACGACGTCACCCTCTGGTCGGTCTTCGCCCGGCTCGGGGCCCTCTCCCCGACCCAGCGGATCCGCCCCTTCCACCGGGACGCGGACGGAGTGCTCATCGGCGAGGGCACCGCGGTGCTCGTCCTCAAACGGCTCGCCGACGCCGTGCGCGCCGGCGACCGGGTGTACGCGGTGGTACGGGGCACGGGGGTGGCCGGTGACGGGCGCACCGCCACCCTGGTGAACCCGGACCCGGACGGCCAGACCCGGGCGGTCCGGCTCGCGTGGGAGGCGGCCGGCCTGGACCCCGCCGCCCCCGGCGCGATCGGCCTGCTGGAAGCCCACGGAACGGGAACACCCCACGGTGACGCGGCCGAGATCACCACGCTCCACCGCGTGTTCGGCACCCCGCGCGCGCCGGACGCGGTGATCGGCTCGGTCAAATCCATGATCGGCCACACCATGCCGGCAGCGGGCGCCGCGGGCCTGGTCAAGGCCGCGCTGGCCCTCCACCACCGGGTGCTGCCGCCCACCCTGCACTGCGACGACCCCCACCCCGGGTTGCTCGCCACCCGCTTCCGCCCGTCCCCGCAGGCCCGCCCCTGGGAGGCGGAGGTGCGCCGGGCAGGGGTGAACGCCTTCGGCTTCGGCGGCATCAACGCCCATGTGGTGCTGGAGGAGTTCGCCCCCGCGGCGGGCAGGAGACGCCCCGCGCCCACGGCCCTGCGCGTCGAGGAACCCGAACCGGTCCTGCGGATCGCGGCCGACACGCCGGAGGAGCTGCGCGCACTCCTCGACGCCGAGGACACCCGGCTGCGCGCCGGAGAGCACATCGGCACCGGAGCCACCCGGCTGGTCGTGGCCGGGCCCGGGGCCGAGCGCCTCGCACTGGCCCGCAACGTGGTCGCCCGCGGCCGGGCCTGGGCGGGCCGGCGCGAGGTGTGGTTCGCGCCCCGGCCCCTGCTCGGGGCGGCCGGCGGCCGTACCGCCTTCCTCTTCCCCGGCCTGGAGGCCGGATTCGCCCCCCAGGGCGAGGACGTCGCCCGCCACTTCGGGCTGCCCCGCCCCGCCTGGCAGCAGGCCCGGGTCGGCGCCGTCGCCGAGCACGGCGCCGCCGTCGTCGACGCCGGCCGGCTCCTGGCCACCGCGCTGCGCCGCTGCGGCATCGCCCCCGACGCCCTGGCCGGGCACAGCGTGGGGGAGTGGACCGCCATGGCCGTCGGCGGCATCTTCGCCGACAAGGAAGTGGACGCCTTCCTCAGGGACTTCGACCCCCTGGAACTGCGCGTCCCCGACCTTGTCTTCGTGACCTACGGGGCGCCCGCGGACCAGGTGAGGGCGGCCCTGGCCGGAATCGGCGAGGTGGTGCTCTCCCACGACAACGCCCCGCACCAGTGCGTGGTGTGCGGCCCCGCGGCCCAGGTGGAGAAGGTGACGCAGCGGCTGCGCCGCGACGGCGTGCTCGGCCGCGCCCTGCCCTTCGCGTCCGGCTTCCACACACCGATGCTGGCCCCCTACCTGGGGCCGATCAGGGATGCCATGCGGCGCTTCACCCTGCACCGGCCCTCGGTGCCGGTCTGGTCGGGCACGACCTGCGCGCCGTTCCCGGACGGCGAGAGGGAGGTCCGTGAGCTCGCCGTGCGCCATCTGCTGGAGCCGGTCCGGTTCCGCGGCCTCGTCGAAGCGCTGTACGGGGCCGGGTTCCGGGCCTTCGTCCAGGCCGGCCAGGGCCAGCTGCCGTCGCTGGTCGGTGACATCCTCGCCGACCGCGAGCACGTGGCGGTCACCGCCGGGGGCGGCGCCGGCGGCGACGGCCTCGGCCAGGTGCGGCGCGCCGTGGCCGGCCTGTGGGCGTACGGGGCGGAGCCCGACCTCGCGGCCCTGACCCCCGGAGCAGGCCGCTCCACCGGTACGGCCGCGGTGCCGGCCCGGCCGGGCGTACGGCTCGGCCTGGACGCCGGCCCTGTCCGCCTCGACCCCGCCGCCCGGGAACGGCTCCGCACGGAGCTGCGCGGGGCGCTCGCCGGCGAGGGGACACCGGACACCGGCCGGCTCGCGGACGCCGCGCGGCGACACCCCGAAGCGGCACAACTGCGTGCCCTGCTGACCGAGACGGCCGACGCGGCCGCAGCGCTCTTCGCGGCGCACGACGCTCCCCGAACGGCGGCGGCCCCGGCCACCACGGCCCGCGTCGGCACCGTCCGCGTGGCCCTCGACACCATGCCGTACCTCGCCGACCACTGCTTCTACCGCCAGCGGCCGGACTGGCCCGACATGGGCGACCGCTGGCCCGTCGTCCCCGCGACGAGCCTGATCCGGCACATGACCGAGGCGGCGACCGCGCCCGGCACCGGTGTCACGGTCGCCGTCCGCGACGCCCGCTTCCTCGCCTGGCTGGTCGCCGAGCCCGCCGTCGACGTGACCGTGACGGTCCGCACCGCCCCCGGCCGGCCGGGCCACCGCACCGTCGACTTCGGACCGTACGCACGCGCGGAGATCGAAACCGCCCCCCGCCACCCGGCACCGCCCGCCCGCTGGCCCGTCCCGGCCGACGAGGAGCCGCCCACGGTCTCGGCCCGGCGGATGTACGACGAGCGCTGGATGTTCCACGGCCCGCTGTTCCAGGGCGTCACCGCGGTCACCGGACTCGGTGCACGGCACGTCCGGGGCGTCATCACCGCTTTGCCCGCGCCCGGCGCACTCCTCGACAATGCCGGACAGCTCCTCGGCTACTGGCTGATGGCCACCCGGTCCGAGCGCACGGTCGTGCTGCCGGCCACCATCCGCGAGATCCGTTTCCACGGACCGGAACCTCCCGCCGGTGAGCGCCTCGACTGCCACATCCGCATCACCTCCCTCACCGAAACCCGGCTGACAGCCGACGTTCAGCTCAGCCACCGCGGAATCGTCCGGTGCGAGATCGACGGCTGGGAGGACCGCCGCTTCGACTCGCCCGCCGCCACCGACGCCTTCCGGCGCCACCCCGAGCACAGCACCCTGTCCCGGGCCCGGCCCGGCGGCTGGCACCTGGTCTTCGCCTACTGGCCCGACCCGGCCTCCCGCGAGCTCATGATGCGCAACGTGCTGGGCGGTGCCGAACGGGACGCCTACGCGGCCCGGCCCCGGGAGGACAGAGCACAGTGGCTGCTCGGCCGCATCGCCGCCAAGGACGCCGTACGCCACCACCTGTGGCAGCACGGCGCGGGCCCGGTCTTCCCCGCCGAGATCCGGGTGCGCGACGACGACGGCGGCCGCCCGCACCCCGAAGGAGTGCACGGCCGGGAACTGCCGCCCCTGTCCTTGTCCCTCGCCCACTGCGCGGAAGCGGCCGTCGCCCTGGCCCGTCCGGCCGGCGGAGCGCCGGCCGGCATCGCCGTCGAGGAGATCACCGAGCACCCGAAGGCGGCCCGCGACGCGATCCTGACCCCCGAGGAACACCCGCTGTACGACCGCCTCGGCGGCGACGCCCACACCCTCGTCCGCTTCCGGGCGGCCAAAGAGGCCGCGGCCAAGGCCGAGGGCACCGGCCCGCCGGGACGACCGCGGGACTTGTGCATCACCGTCGCGGACGGTGACCGGCTGACGGTCCGTACGCCGTCCGGCCGCACGTATCCCGTGTCACTCGCCGAGGTCGCCAATCCACCGGGCCTGCGGCCCCGCCGCTACGTCGTCGCCTGGACCGAGGACACCCACCGGCAGCACCACGAGGAGAGCCCTTCATGACCACCACCCCCACGTCCGACACCGTCACCCCCCTCCCGGGGGCCGACGAGAGCGCCGTGCTCGCCGAGGTCACCGAAGCACTGCACGCCGTCCTGCCCGAGCTCGGCCTCGAAGGCACGGCCATCACCATGGACACCCGCTTCGTCGAGGACCTCGACCTGGAGTCCATCGACCTGGTCACCCTCACCGGCGAGCTCGGCCGCCGCTACGGCGACCGGGTCGACTTCCCGGCCTTCTTCGCCTCCCTCGAACTCACCGAGATCATCGAGCTGTCCGTCGGCCGGATGGTCCACTACATCGCAGGGCGCCCGAGGTGACGCAGGCCGGCCGCCCGCGCCTGAACACCGTACGCCTGGGACCACGCGGCGGGCAGACCGTCGTCCTGGTCCACGGCATCGCCACCGACAACCTGACCAGCTACTACTTCACCGTGGCCCCGGCGCTCGCCGCGGCCGGACACGACGTGGTGATGTACGACCAGCGTGGCCACGGCCGCAGTGAGCGCCCCGCCACCGGCTACCGCCTGGAAGACTTCACCGGCGACCTCGCCGCCCTCCTCGACGGCCTGGACACCACCGGGCCGGTACACCTGGTCGGCAACTCCTTCGGCGGCACCGTCGCCTTCGACTTCGCCCTGCACCACCCCGACCGGGTCGCCGGTCTCCTCACCGTGGAGTCCGAGCCGCCCACCGCGGCCTGGGCGGCGAAGATGAGCACCCTCCTCGGGGGCTCGGCGCACCGGCTCCACGACGGGCGGAGCCTGCCCTGGATCGAGCGGACCTACGGCTGGCACGCGGCCCGGCTGGTCCGCCGGGCCCGCCCGCTGCTGCAGGAGACGACGATCGCCGCCGACATCGCGGCCAGCCGCATCCCCGCCGAGGACCGCTGGCGGGAGCTCGACCTGCCCGTCCACGCGGTGTACGGGGCCACCTCCGACCTCGCGGCCATGGCGCCCCGGCTGGAATCCCTGCTCCCCGACTGCCGCACCCACATGGTCCCCGGCCACGGCCACGCCGTCCTCGTGGGCGACCCGCGGACCGTCGGCGCGCTCATCCTCGACCGGCTCGGGGCGGCCCGTCGACAACGGGCGGAGGCCGTCCGGGCATGAGCCGGTTCCTCTTCGTGGTGCCGCCGCTCGTCGGGCACGTCAATCCGACCGTCGCGGTGGCCGCCGAACTCACCCGGCGCGGACACCGCGTCGCCTGGGCCGGGCACCCCGGGCTCGTCGGGGAACTGGCGGGACCCGGAGCCGAAGTCCACCCCTGCGCGACCCCCGCCGACCCGCACCGGCCCCCGCACCTGCGCGGGGTCGCCGCGCTGCGCTTCCTGTGGCAGGACTTCCTCGCCCCGCTCGCCACGGCGATGGCACCCGGCGTCGAACGGGCCGCCGCCGTCTTCCGCCCGGACGTGGTCGTCGCCGACCAGCAGGCGCTCGCCGGAGCCCTGACGGCCGAACGGCTCGGCATCCCCTGGGCGACCTCCGCCACCACCTCCGCCGAGTTCTCCGGCGCGCTCTCCGCCATGCCCAAAGTGGAGGAATGGATCCGGGCACTGCTGGCCGGCCTGCGCGGTACGCTCGGCGACCCGGCGCGCACCCACGACCCCCGCTTCTCGCCCGACCTCGTCCTCGCCTTCACCACCCCCGCCCTGACGGGCGCGTGCGCCCCGCCCCCGCAGACCCGCTTCGTCGGGCCCGCCCTCGCCCGGCGGCGGCCCTCCGCCGCGGACTTCCCCTGGGCGTGGCTGGATCCCGCACGGCACACCGTCCTGGTGTCCCTCGGCACCGCCAACACCGACCTCGGCGGCCGCTTCCTCGCCGAGTGCGCGGCGGCCGTACGGGAGCGGGCACCCCACGTCCAGGCCGTCGTCGCCGACCCGGGCGGGGCACTCGACGGCCCCTCGGACGACACCGTGCTGGCCCTGCGGCGCGTACCGCAACCCGCCCTGCTCGGCCGGGCCTCGGCGGTTGTCTGCCACGCCGGCCACAACACCGTCGCGGAGTCCCTGCTGCACGGGGTTCCCCTGGTCGTCGCCCCCATCCGGGACGACCAGCCCGTGATCGCCCACCAGCTCACCACGGCCGGGGCCGGGATCCGCATCCGGTTCGGCCGCGCCGACCGCCACGCGATCGGCGCCGCACTGGACGCCGTACTGACCACCCCCCGGTACCGCGCGGCCGCCCACCGCGTCGGGGAATCCTTCCGCGCCGCCGGAGGCGCCGCCGCGGCCGCCACCCACCTCGAAGAGCTCGCCCCCGCAGGACCATCCCCCACAGAACAATCCCCCACAGAACAATCCCTCACAGGACAAGGAGGACCGGGAAGACCATGAACCGGACCCAGGAGGTAGCCCGGCTCCGCGTCGACTACCAGCGCGAACTCGCCCTCGGTACCGACCGCTTCCACGAGCCGAAAAGCACCGCGTGCCCCTGGTGCGGCTCCGCGCGCCTGCGCACCCGCCTGCGCACCGTCGACCTGCTCCAGCACAAGCCTGGCACCTTCGTGATCGACCAGTGCCGCGACTGCTCCCACTCCTTCCAGAACCCCCGACTCACCCCCGAGGGACTGAACTTCTACTACCGCGACTTCTACGACGGCCTCGGAGCGGACCTGACGGAATGGGTCTTCAACGGCAGGGGCAACCACAAGCGCTACCGTGCCAGTGCCCGCGCTCTCCTCCCGTTCGGCACCCCCCGCCGCTGGCTGGACGTCGGCACCGGGCACGGGCACTTCCCCCAGACGGCCAGGACGGTGCATCCGGCCACCGTCTTCGACGGACTCGACGTCGGCGAAGGCGTCGAGGAGGGCAAGCGCCAGGGGCGGATCGCCGAGGCGCACCGCGGCTTCCTCACCGACCTCGCCCCCAAACTGGAGGGCAGCTACGACACGGTGAGCATGTTCCACTACCTGGAGCACACCACCGACCCGCGCGCCGAGCTGACCGCCGCCCGGACGGTCCTCGCTCCCGGCGGTCACCTGATCATCGAGGTCCCGGACCCGGAATGCCTCTCGAGCGGGCTCCTGGGGCGTTGGTGGATGCCCTACTTCCAGCCCCAGCATCTGCACCTCATCCCCCTCGCCAACCTCCGCCGCGAACTGGAGTCGCTCGGCTGCACCGTCGTCGCCGTCGAACGGCACGAGCCGCACATCCCGTTCGACCTCACCGGCGCCGCGGTCCTCGCCCTCGTCCACGCGCTCCCGCCCGCCGACGCCCCCTGGCACGCCGCACCGCCCAGCAGCCTGCAGAGCACCGCCCGTGAGGCCCTGTTCTGGTCGTCGGTCCCCTTGCTGGCCGGTGTCTACGGGGTGGAACAGCTGCTCGCCCCGCTCATCCGCCGGACGCGGTTGTCCAACGCCTACCGGATCGTGGCACGCATGTGACGGCGCGCTTCCCGGGGGCGAACCGCCGCGCCACGCGGCGGGCAAATCGCAGCACATCATCTTCAAGAGTCGTATGAACAACGTCGACTGTTGACCCTCTTCCGTTCACCAATTTAAGGTCGCGGGGCTCTTGGAAGAGATCCAGACGACGGAGAACAATGACGTACTCTCCCGGTGCGCGGCCGCGTCCTGCCCGCATGTCCGCACTGCTGCTCGCAGGCGCGCTCGTCGCCTCGGTACCGCCCGCGGCCGTCGCGCAAGCGCCGCATCCCCCCACCACCGACCGTCCTTCCGACTCCGCCCCGCCCACCGGCAGTTGCCGGACCGGCGACGGCTGGACCCTCGCAACCGATCGCATCGACACGGACGACACCCACCACGCCTACGTCGGCAACGGCTACCTGGGCCAGCGCATACCGCCCAACGGCGCCGGCTACAGCGACAGCAGTGCGAAGACCGGCTGGCCGCTGTTCACCCCGAGCTACGACGGCTCGTTCGTCTCCGGCCTCTACGCGCACAACCCGCAGACCGCCGCCGACCGGCAGGCCGTCGCCGCCCTGCCCACCTGGACCGGCCTCACCGTCGGCACCGGCGGGGCACACGCCGATACCTTCAACTCTTTGACGAAAGCGGGTCGAATATCCGGCTATCGTCAGACCCTCTTCCTGCATTGCGGAATCGTCCGCACCTCCCTGACCTGGACCGCCGCCGACGGCCGGGCGACCGACCTGGTCTACGACGTCCTGGCCGACCGCGACGACCCGCACACCGGCGCCGTACGGCTGAGCATCACGCCCCGCTGGAGCGGCCGGGCCACCGTCACCGACCTGCTCGACGGACACGGCGCCCGGCGCATCCGGCAGACCGGCGGCGGCGACCGGACCGCACAGAGTGCTCATGACGGCCGGACCATGGACGTCGCCTTCCGCACCGACGGCACGGACACCGACGGAGCCGTCGCCTCCACCCTGCAGGCCGGCCGCTCCGTGCACCCGTCCACATCCCGACGGGCCGAAGCCGCCCGGGACTTGAGCGCCAGTCAGTCCCTCACCTTCCCCGTCCGCAAGGGCCACGCGTACGAAGTCATCAAGTACATCGGCGTCGACACCGCACTGACCTCGCGCGCGCCCCGTCAGGAGGCCACCGCCGCCTCCCTGCGCGCCGCCCGGCGCGGCTGGGACGGGCTGCTGCGCGCCCACACCGCCGCCTGGGCCCGGCTGTGGCGCTCCGGCATCGAGGTGCCGGGGCAGCGCGACCTGCAGGCATGGGTGCGCTCCGCCCAGTACGGACTGCTCTCCAGCGCCCGGCAGGGCGCGTCCGACAGCATCGCCCCGGCCGGCCTGACCAGCGACAACTACGCGGGCCTCGTCTTCTGGGACGCCGAGACCTGGATGTACCCGGCCCTGCTGGCCACCGCCCCCGACCTCGCCCGGACCGTGGTCGACTACCGCTACCGCACCCTGCCCGGAGCCCGCGAGAACGCGCGCAAGCTCGGCTACCAGGGCCTGTTCTACCCGTGGAACAGCGGCAGCAAGGGCGACCTCGCCCAGGAGTGCCACAGCGTCGACCCGCCCCACTGCCGCACCCAGATCCACCTCCAGTCCGACATATCCCTCGCCACGTGGCAGTACTACCTGGCCACCGGCGACACCGGCTGGCTGCGCGAGCGCGGCTGGCCCGTCATGAAGGGCATAGCCGAGTTCTGGGCCGGCAGAGTCAGTCGCAACACCGACGGCAGCTACTCCATCAAGGACACCGCCGGCCCCGACGAGTACAGCAACGGCGTGAACGACGCCGTCTTCACCAACGCCGGAGCCGTCACCGCCCTGCGCAACGCCGCCCACGCCGCACACCTGCTGGGCGAGCGCGCCCCGGCCGAGTGGACGGCGATCGCCGACCGCATCCGCATTCCGTACGACGCCGCACGCAAGGTCTACCTGCAGTACGACGGCTACGCCGGCAGCAGGATCAAGCAGGCCGACACCGTGCTGCTGACCTACCCCCTGGAGTGGCCCATGCCCCGGGGCGCGGCGGCCGGCACCCTCGACTACTACGCCCGGCGCACCGACCCCGACGGCCCCGCCATGACGGACTCCGTCCACGCCGTCGCCGCCGCCGGCACGGGCGAGGCCGGCTGCTCGACGTACACCTACCTGCAGCGCTCCATCAGGCCCTTCGTCCGCGGCCCCTTCGCCCAGTTCTCCGAGGCACGCGGCGCCAAGGCCGGCGCCGAGGACCCGCTGGCCGGCTCGCCCGCCCACGACTTCCTCACCGGCAAGGGCGGCTTCCTGCAGATCTTCACCAACGGCCTGACCGGCATGCGGATGCGCGAGGACCGGCTGCACCTCGACCCGATGCTGCCCCCGCAGCTCGCCCGCGGCGTCACCCTGCGCGGCCTGCACTGGCAGGGCCGCACGTACGACATCGAACTCGGCGCCCGCGTCACCACCGTCCGGCTCACCGGCGGCGCGCCCATGACCCTCGACACCCCGCAGGGCGCCCGTGTCCTGACCGGGGCCGCCCCGGTCGTCCTCGAAACCCGCCGTCCCGACCTCGCCCCCACCGGCAACCTCGCCCGCTGCACCGCCGCCACCGCCTCCTCCGAGGAGCCCGGCCTGTACGCGGCCGCCGCCGTCGACGGCAACCCGGCCACGGCCTGGGTCCCCGACGGACGGGACGGCGAACTGACCACCGACCTCGGCAAACCGGTACGCGTCACCAAGGTCACCCCCGACTGGAGCGGCCCGGCACCGGCCGCGTACGAGGTCCGCTACTCCCTCGACGGCCGCCACTGGCACGCTGCCGCCCCCGGCGGACGACCGGTGTCCGCGCGCTACGTACGGGTGGTCGTGCACGGCGGGGACAGGGCCGGGTCCCGCACGGGGATCGCCGAGCTGACGGTCTCGTAGCGGATGCGGTGACGAGGCGGCCGGTCCCAGGGCGCTCCCGGGCGCACGGGAATGATGACGCGCGCTCCTGGCACATTGCGTGCGCCCCCGTGCGCTCCCCCGGGGCTCTGGACCGGCCGTGCGCCTCCCGGCACGGTGGACGGCGGCACCCGCCGAAGCACGCTCCCGCATCCAGCCGGTCATGGAGGCAGCGTGATCCACATCAGCGAAACCCTGGTACTGCAGACCGTCGAGGACTTCCTCGACGCCGACGAGCTCACCCACCTCCGCAAGGTGATGGCAGAGGAACGGCACGCCACGGGCTGGACCCCGCGCCATCAGGCCGAGGTCGTGCCGGCCCCGGCAGCGGCGCAGGAGGTCCTGGGCCGGGCCACCGAGCGTGCGCTGCCCGCCATCCGCCGGGCCATGCCCTCCATCGCGGCTGCCGCACCCTGGGGCTACACCGAGCTCGGTACCGGCCAGCGGGTACCCACCCACCTGGACGGCATCCCCCGGCATGCGGTCGCGCCGCGCCGCATCGGCCGCATCCGGGTCGTGCTCGAAGAAGCCGACGAGGGCGGCGACTTCTATGTCGAGACCACCTCCAGCGATGCGGTGTGGACCGGCGAACTCGCCGGCGAGGCGGAGGGCTTCCACGCCGGTACGGCCCTGACGCACCGCCTTCCGCACGCGCCGGGCCCCGACACCCACCAGCACGACTCCGAGCCCACCTGGCTGCGGAACGCCCGCCGTACCCGCTGGACCACCGCGGCCGGGGCGGGCGTCGCCGTCGCCTACGGCGCCCAGGTGATCCACGGCGTCCTGCCCGTGCGCGCGGGCAGGGTCCGCAAGTTCGTCACCGACTTGCTGGACACGCAGTAGTCGTCCCGCGCCCGGCCCGGCTCCGGTACGGCCTGCGCACAGCAGGAAGCGCCCGGATTTCACCTGTACGGCCCTGTCAGGGGTGCGCTCCGGGCACCGGTGATGCACAAAGGTGTCACACGCCCCAGCAGCCGATCCGCGGGTGGCTGTCACTGGGCGAAAGGTCGTCACCGGATGCTTTCACGAACAGACGGCAGAACTGCTGTGGACGCAGGGCGCAGCCCGCGGACGGTGCTGTGGGGCGCGGCGGGCCTGGTGACCTTCGGATTTCTCATCGCGCTGGAGGTCACCGCGCGTCATTACGGCATGCGCGGGCCGATCACCAACCAGGCGCGCGAGGTGATTTTCGCTCCGAAATCCGGTCCGCTGCTCTACGGCAGCATGGCATTGATGATGGTGGTGCTGCCGTGGCGGCAGCGGTTCATCGCAGCCGGTGTCGCGGTGGGCATCGACGTCGTCTTTTTCTTGGTGCGGTGGGTTTTCGACGCCAAGATGATGTTCGGCAACGGTGCGTTGTGGGTGGTGCTGGGGTGTGCGGTCATCGCCGTCACACGCCGTACCGGCAGGGAACGCGCGCTGCTGCTCAAGGGTGTGGGGCTGGGTCTGCTGCTGGTGGCCGGCCGTAAGACCGGTGACACGTGGCTGCTGATCACGTCGAAGACGCGTCCGATGGTCCTCGACCAGTACCTGGCGGTCGCCGATCACGCGCTGGGCAATCCGTCGTGGTTCGTGGGCCGGTTCGTCAGGGCCACCGGCCCGATCGGCGAACATCTCCTGGACTACGTCTACATCCAGCTTGCGGTGGCGGCGGTCCTCGTCTCGTTCTACCAGCTGCGCAATGTGGCGGCCGAGCGCCGTTTTCCGAGACATCACCTGGTGCGGACCTTCCTGGTGATCGGGCTGCTGGGGCCGGCCATCTACATGATCTTCCCGGTGGTCGGGCCGATCTTCGCGTACGGCTCCGGCGGCGTTGCCGGGGGGCACCGGGCGGTGGTGGACCTGTGGCCGGACACGCAGGTGATCATCACCGCACCGCACGCGATACCGTTCGAGGGGACCGTCTTCCGCAACTGCATGCCCAGCCTGCACACCGCATGGGTCACCGCGATCTTCATTCATTCGCGCAAGGGCCCGCGGCTGCTGCGCTTCTTCGGCACGTTCTGGCTGGTCGCCACGTTCGTCGCCATGCTGGGATTCGGCTACCACTACGGCGCGGACATCATCGCCGGTGTGGTGTTCGCCCTCACGATCGAGACGGCTCTGCGCTCCCAGGTACGCGGCTGGGACCGGCGGGGAATGCGGCTGGTCGCTTACGGCGCCACGGTGTTCACGGCGCTCCTGGTGTCGTACCGCTGCCTGCCGGTGGAGATGGCCACGTATCCGTGGGTGTTCGGACCCCTTCTCCTGCTGGCGACGGCCTCGGTGATCTACGGCTATGTGCGGGTCTCGGCGTTCCCACCGCCGTCTCGAAGCTCCCGGCCCCTCTCCGGTCCCCCTGACCGGTCCGCTGCCTGCGCCGGTGCTCCCGGGACCACCGGGGCTTCGCCGAGGGAGGGCTGAGAGACCATGGCCACCCGTTCGTATGCTGATGCCCTCTCCGACGTTGTTCGTCCGGTTGGCCGGGGAATGGACGCCGCAGGGGGTGGTGGTACGTGATGCCGGAACCGCCGGTCACCTCGCACAACGAGTGGGACCCGCTGGAGGAAGTCGTCGTCGGGCGTCTCGACGGCGCGGTGATCCCCTCCAGCCTGCCGGTCGTGGCGTACAGCGTCGCGCCCTGGGCGGCGCGGCTGCACGGGCTTGCCGCCGGGCGCAGGTATCCGCGCGTCCTGATGGAGCGCGCCCAGCAGGAGCTCGATCAGTTCGTCGCCCTCCTGCAGTCCCTCGGCATCACGGTGACCCGCCCGGACGCGGTCGACCACAGGCGGCGTTTCGCCACCCCGGACTGGTCGTCACGCGGCTTCTGCAACACCTGTCCGCGGGACAGCATGCTCGTGATCGGCGACGAGATCATCGAGACCCCGATGGCATGGCCCTGCCGGTATTTCGAGACGCATTCCTACCGCGGACTCCTCAAGGACTACTTCCGGCGCGGTGCGCGCTGGACCGCCGCGCCGAAGCCGCAACTGACGGACGAGTTGTTCGAGAAGGACTTCCGTGCCCCGGAGGCCGGTGAGCCCCTCCGGTACATCGTCACCGAATTCGAGCCGGTATTCGACGCGGCGGACTTCGTACGCGCCGGACGCGACCTGTTCGTCACGCGGAGCAACGTGACCAACCGCATGGGCATCGAGTGGTTGCGCCGCCATCTCGGGCCCGGCTACCGCATCCACGAGATCGAGAGCCGCTGCCGGACCCCGATGCACATCGACACGACGCTGGCCCTGCTCGCGCCGGGAAAGGTACTGATCAACCCCGACTACATCGACGTCGACCGCCTGCCCGACACCCTGCGGTCATGGGACGTCCTCGTCGCCCCCGAGCCCAACCCCATCGACGAGCGCCTGCTCAAGCTCACCTCGATGTGCAGCAAATGGCTCAGCATGAACGTCCTCATGCTCGACGAGAAACGGGTGATCGTGGAGCGGCACCACACCGACATGGTGCGCGCGCTCAAGAAATGGGGTTTCGAACCGATCCCGTGCGACCTGCTGCACTACGCGCCCTTCGGCGGCTCGTTCCACTGCGCGACGCTCGACGTCCGGCGCCGTGGCACGCTCGAGTCGTACTTCAGCTGATCCGACGCCCGTCGGGGGAGGGCACGAAGTCGAAGACGGCCTCGACTCCCGTGATCTGGAAGAGTCGCCGCACCTGCTCGGGGACGGCTCCGGTGATGAGCAGGCTGCGCTGCTGGTGGACACGGATCAGCACGTTGAGCCCGGTGGAGTCCATGAACGTGACGCCGGAGAGGTCCACGATCACCCTTCGACCGGTCGTGCCGGCCATGGCCACCTCGTACCAGTGGTCGGCCGAGGCCATGTCGAGCTCGCCCGACAAGTACGTCGTGCCGTGCAGGCGACCCGGCTCGTCGCGCAGGTCTGGGGCCTTGCTGTCGTACGTCATGCCTCCACTGTGCCCGAGGGCCGGCCGACGGCGCACGTTCGGCGCCGCGCGGCGGACCCCGGGCGGCAGCGGTCGATCAGGAACGAGGATGCAGGTAGAAGACCTCGTTGACGGCCGGGGTGCCGTCGGAGTTCCGCTGGTACGGCCACTGGAGCAGCCAGGTCCCGTCGCCCGTGCGGTTGTGGTCGACGTTGGCGACCTGGCGGGTGGCGTGGTTGCGGAGCACGGTGAGGTTGGGCAAGCGCCAGTCGGGGTGTTCCAGAGTGAAGTTCTGGGTGTCGCGCTGGGGGCCGCCCGGGTCGGGCTCGCCGTTGGGGCCGTGGCAGTCCCAGATGTTCAGGTAGTCGCCGTTGGTGCTCTTCTGGCCCTTGTTGACGTCCAGGCATTTGCCGCTGCTGAGCGTCCGGATGCGGTACAGCGGCTGCCCGGTCTCGGCGGAGCGTCCCGCCGGCACCAGGCGCCAGCGCTGGTTGCTGCCGCCGTTGGCGTGGTAGATGATCACGTGGCTGCCGTTGGCGGTTTGGCCGTTGTAGACGTCCAGGAGCCGGTCACTGTTGTCCGCGTGGATGGTCAGGTCCCGGGGGCTGCCCGAGGCGCGCAGGGTGGAGAAGCCGACGGGCCAGTGGTCGCTCCCGTAGTTGGGGTTCACGGTCGCCTGCCAGTTCTGCGTGTTGACGTTGGAGGCCGCGAAGTCGAGCTCGTTGCCGCTCTGCTGGGTGGCCTGGCCGCTGTTGTAGATCCGGGTGTTCTGCGGTACCCCGTCGTTGAGGACGTTCCGCGGGGAGCGGTTGAAGTCGCCGAGCACGACCCAGTTCGGGACGTTGGTGCCGGCCGCGTACCCGGCGACCCGGCGGATGAGCGCGGCCGCGTCGTTGCGCCGCCCGCCGTTGGACCCCGCGTGCACGGAGGCGAAGACGGTCCGGTCCTCGCGGCGCACCACTGCCAGCGCCGAGCGGTAGCCGCCCGTCAGCTCCTGGACGGAGTCCGGATAGAACGACGTGACGATGCCGAGGTTGCGGGATCTCTGGTCGAGGATGTGCAGGTAGCGGAACTGCCCGCTGCCGACGTCCCACAGGTACGAGCGGATGTTGCCGTTCCGGCCGAGCAGGTGCGCACCGGCGGGCGCGGCCCTGGGCACCTCCTGGAGGGCCACGACCCCGAAGGTGCGCGACAGCCTCTGCACGCCCGACCAACGGCTGGAGCCGACCTGCATGTTCCAGGTGGCCAAGCGGTGGGTGTCGGGGTCGGCGGCGGCCGCGGGCCCGCCGCCGACCAGCAGCATCGTGCAGGCGAGCACCCCGGCCAGCACCGCGGCGCCGATCCGGCGCGCGAGGGTGACCGGGGTGGTGTCGAATGATGTCAAGGACATGCCGAGATTCTTCACGTCGGGCGATGGCCCACGGAAGGGGGGAACACGCCGGAGATCAAGGAGGGTGCGGGAAAAACGGCCCGCTCCCGCGACGGCGGCTCGTAGGGTTGCGTCATGTCGCCTGTCTCTCTCCTCGTCATCGGCGCCGGCGATCGAGGCACCGGGTACGCACGGTGGGCCCTGCAGCACCCCGACCGGGCCACGGTCGTCGGCGTGGCCGAGCCACGCCTCGTGCGCCGCGCCCGGCTCGCCGAAGAACACGGCATCGCACCCGGTAACGCGGTGGCGCACTGGAAGGAGTTCGCCGCGCGCGGCCGGATCGCCGATGCCGTCCTGATCTGCACTCTCGACCGCGACCACGTCGAGCCCACCGAGGCCTTCGCCGCCCTCGGCTACCACGTCATGCTCGAAAAACCGATGGCACTGGACGAAGAGTCCTGCCGGCGCATCGTGACCGCAGTGGAGAAGGCCGGGGTCATGCTCGCCGTGGGCCACGTCCTGCGCTACACCCCCTACACACAGGCGCTCAAAGCCGTCGTCGACTCCGGACGGCTCGGCGACATCATGAGCATCCAGCACCTGGAGCCGGTCGGCTTCTGGCACCACGCCCACTCCTACGTCCGCGGCAACTGGCGGAACACCGACGTGGCGACGACCATGCTGATGGCCAAGTCGTGCCACGACCTGGACTGGCTGCAGTACATCGTCGGGCAGCCGCCGCTACGGCTGTCCAGCTTCGGCCGCCTCTCGCACTTCACCCCGGCCAACCGGCCCGCCGAGGCCGCCGACCGGTGCGTCGAGTGCCCGGTCGAGGCCCGCTGCCCGTACTCCGCCGTGCGCTTCTACGGCGGCATGCTCGACCGGGGCGAACACCGCTGGCCGCTCGGCGTCGTCGTCGACGACTTCACCCCCGACGCACTCGACCAGGCCCTGCGCACGGGCCCGTACGGGCGGTGCGTGTACGCCTGCGACAACGACGTGGTCGACCATCAGGTCGTCGCGATGGAGTTCCCCGGCGGGGTCACCGCCACCTTCACCATGACCGCGTTCACCGAAGGCGGCCCTCGCAGGACCCGGATCTTCGGCACCCGCGGCGAACTGTACGGCGACGGCCGGACGATACGGATCCATGACTTCCTGACCCGCAGCGACGAGGAGGTCATGCCCGTACGGCAGGGGGAGATGACCGCGGCCGGCGGCCACGGCGGCGGCGACGCGGGGCTCATGGACGCCTTCGTCGCGGCCGTGGCCACCGGGGATCCCACGCGGATCACCTCGGGCCCCCGCGACTCCCTCGCCAGCCACCTGGCGGTTCTTGCGGCCGAGCGCGCGCGAGCGAACGGTACGGTCGAAACGCTCGTGGCCGAGCGCTAGCGGGTCAAGGAGTGCCGGCGGCTCGAATACGTGTCCGAAGATCGCCAGGCGTCCGCTCGGACGCAGCACCCGGGCCGCCTTCACGGCTCCGGCGACCGGGTCCACCCAGTGCCACGACTGGGCGGCGATCAATGCGTCGAACGCTCGGCCGGCCGGCTCCCAGGCTTCGAAGGTCGCCACCTCGACCTGCAAGCCGCGGGATCGAGCGAAGTCGGCCATCCGTGCATCCGGCTGCGCCGGTTCCGGCTGCTCGCGGGGTAAGGGCATGCGTTCACTTCAATCTCGCCGCCACCGGATGAGGTGCGGTCAAACCCGCGCAAATCAGTCAAATAATTGATGCCTATAGTATGGCGGGTGTTTTCGCGAATAAGCTGCAGAACCAAGTCCGCCGCGTGGCGTCGACCGCGGACGATCCTGTGGGCCACGGCGGGCGTGGTGACCCTGGGATTCCTCATCATGCTGGAGATCGCCGCGCGTCGCTACTGCGGCGTACCGGGGCCGATCACCGCCCAGGCGCGAGAGGTGATATTCGCCCCGAAACCCGGCCCGCTGTACGGCGGCATGGCCTTGATGATGGTGGTTCTCACCTGGCGGCAACGGTTCATCGCGGCCGGCGCGGCCATCGGCATCGACATCGTCTTCGTGCTGGTGCGGTGGGCGGTCGACGCCAAGGTGGACAGCGATCACTTCTTCGGCAACGGTGCGCTGTGGGTGATGCTGGGCTGTGCCGTCATCGCCGTCACGCGCCGCACCGGCAAGGAACGCGTTCTGCTGCTCAAGGGCGTCGGACTGGGCCTGCTGCTGGTGGCCGGCCGCAAGACCGGTGACACGTGGCTGCTCATCACCTCGAAGACACGCCCCACGGTGCTCGACCCGTACGTGGCCACCGCCGACCACGCGCTGGGCAACCCGTCGTGGGTGATGGGCCGGATCCTGCGGGCCACCGCCCCGATCGGCACCCACATCGTCGACGTCGTCTACGCCCAGCTCGCGGTCGCCGCGGTTGCCGTCGCGCTGTACCAGCTGCGCAACGTGGCGACCGAGCGACGCTTCCCGACCCACCACCTGGTGCGCACCTTTCTGGTGATCGGCCTCCTCGGACCGGCCATCTACATGATCTTCCCGGTGGTCGGACCGGTCTTCGCCTACGGCCCGGGCGCCTCCGGCACCGGCGGCGTGCAGTGGGCCGTGGCCAACCTGTGGCCGAACACCCCGCCGCCGATCGGCGCGCTGCACGCGGTGCCGTACGACGCGATCACCCCGCGCAACTGCATGCCCAGCCTGCACACGGCATGGGCCACCACGATCTTCATTCATTCCCGCAAGGGCCCCCGGCTGCTGCGCTACGCCGGCGCCTTCTGGCTGGTCGCCACGCTCAGCGCGACGCTGGGGTTCGGCTACCACTACGGCGTGGATCTCGTGGCCGGCGTGGTGTTCGCGCTCACGATCGAGACGGCCATGCGCGCGTTCGACCGTGGCTGGGACCGCTCGGCGATCCAGCTGGTCGGCTATGGCGCGACGGTCTTCGCCGCGCTCCTGACGGCGTACCGGTATCTGCCGATGGAGATGGCCGAGCACCCGTGGGTGTTCGGACCGCTTCTCCTTCTGGCGATGGGCTCGGTGATCTACGGCTACGTACGGACCACCCGGCGCTGGGAGCCGAACGCACCCGAGCCCGTGCCGGCGCGACGAGCGGAACCGCAGCCCGAACCGGTGTGACCCGGTTGAATCCGTCGCCCTTTCCCGGCCCCCGGGCGAGGGCGACGGGTTCAGTCCCGTGAGTTGCCGAAAAGGATGCGGTAGCCGATGAGCAGCACCAGCGATCCTCCGATGGCCGAGAGCCACGTGGCCCCGTCGAAGAAGTGATTGCTGATGGACCGGTGCAGGAACTTGGCCGAGAGCCATCCCCCGATGAACGCTCCGGCAATTCCGATGAGCGTGGTGCCGATGAGTCCGCCCGGATCCCGCCCGGGCAACAGGATCTTGGCAATTGCTCCGGCCAGGAGACCGAGAACGATCCAGCCGATGATGCCCATTCCGTTCTTTCCTTTCCCCGGTGCCCCGATCCTGGAGGTGAGGGAGCACGTGGGTGAGGACGCCCGTGAAGGGGATCCGGTTCAGTGCTCGCCGGTTCACAGGCTCTCTTCGTTCTCGGCCAGCACAATGACGTGGTCGTCCTGGCGGAGGGTGAGCGGCGTGCCCTTCAGCGGATTGAGGTGAATTCCGTAGAACGGCGGCGCGTTGCGGTCCCGTCCCAGCCGGTAGCCGACGGCTGTCTCCCCCCGTCTGCGCGCGGCCTCGATGACGGTGGCGAAATTCGCCTCCACGCCGGCCTTCAGGTACTGGTGCGCCGGCTTGAGGTAGATCTCCGAGCCCGCGGGGTCGAGAAGGTCGCAGAGGACCTCGTGCAGTTGCGGACTTTCGACCAGCTGGGTCAGCAGCAGGCAGATCAGCTTGCTGCTGACGATGAAGTCGTCGGCCTTGGTGACCTGGGCGACCTCCCGGTTGCTGTCGTTGTTCATCTCCGAGACGATCGAGTACGGGTCGCCCAGCGCCTCTTCGATGTCCCGCAGGTGCAGCAGGGTCACCAGGGTCCTGTTGTCGGCGAGCTCCGGATCGACCGATTCGTCCGTGAGGACCAGGATGTGCTGGTAGTCGCCCGGGTGGAGGGCCTCCAGCGATGCCCTGCTCGTGGGCCGGCACGGGCGGTGGCCGAGGGTGAGGTTCGCCAGGCCGGTGGCGAGAGCGCCGGGACGGGTGGGAGAGGCGACGTCGAGGTGCGAGCCGGGCCGGACGAACCGGTCGAGCAGGTCGATGATGGTGCCGGCGCGGGAGTTCCAGCCGATCAGCAGCGTGCGGTCGGGGGCCCGTTGCCAGGGTCGGCCGTCGGCGATGGCCGACTCCACGGCCTTGACCGGGACGTCCGCCAGCTTCACGAGGATGTCGTCCTCGGCGATCAGGATCACGGCGTCGTCCGCGGTGAGGACCGTGGACATCTCGGGGTTGAGGCGGACGCGCCCCTCCTTGGTGTACAGGCCGATCGGGGCACCGCTGCGGTAGAGGTCGAGGATCTCCCCGTACGTCGAGCCGCTGAGCGTCGGTTCGTGCCTGATGTAGATCTCGTTCCCGTAGAAGCTCAGCAGCTCGTTGCACACCGCCGACAGGCCCGCTTGCCGGTGCGACTGCACGACGAGCCGCACGGCGAGGTCGTCGGCGTCGACGACCAGCCCGCTCTCGCCGGCCGCGAGCCGGGCGGCCGCGAGGTTGCCCGAATCCATCACCGCCGCGACGAACGGCGGCCGACCGTGTTCCCACGACCTGTTGTTGAGGATCAGCAGGGTCTTGATGACGGTGGTGTCGCCGTCGGCGGAGAAGGGCGGGAGCACCATGATCGACCTGGCGGTGTCCGGGCTCACCAGCTGCAGATCGGCCTGCTTCAACGGATTGCCCGAACGGCAGATGACCTGGGTCCGGCCCGTCCACGGAACCCGCGTGCGGATCTGTTCCTCCATGGCGACCTTGTCGCGGTCGGCGAGGATCACCACGCAGGACCGGCGCTGGCTCTGGTTGGCCTCGACGAGCTCCTCGACGACCGTGAAGATGTGCTCCGACCAGCCGAGCACCAGCGTGTGGCCGCGCTCGATGATGCGGGAGCGGCCGTTGCGCAGCAGCTGGAGCCGGTGGTTGAGGCCCGTGGTCAGCACACCGATGAGGGTGCTGACGATGAAGATGCCGCCCAGCGTGACCGCCAGCATGAGCCCGAGGAACAGCGGACTGCCGTGATCGCCGCCCATGGTGCCCGGGTCGAGCGTGCGCAGCAGACTCATCCACGCCACCCCGGCCCAGCCGCCGTTGGACTCGGTGTCCTCGTCGGTCAGGAGCACGACGCCCACCGTGGTGACGGCGATCAGTGCCAGTGATCCGAGGCCCAACCAGCCGATCAGCGCAGGCGTGCCGCGGTCCATCGTGCTCTCGAACCAGTACCGCAGCCGGTCCCGTCGTTTCACCCGCATGCATCCCGCCCCTCCGGGCCGTCCCTCGGCCGCGAGGGACCGGCCGTCGCGTCGACCGGCGCCACGGAAGATATCCATGCCCGGAGGCGCCGGTCCGTACCGTGAGTGGCACGCTTCGCAGGGCGCTACTTGTGGTCGCGCAGGAAGGCGGAGATCTCCTCGCGGGTCGGGTGGTTCGGCAGGGGCGCCGGCTTGTCGTCCAGGAATGCGGTGACGACGTCGGCGGCCCGGTCGTTGTTGCCGTCCAGGCCGTTCCACATGTGGTGCCCCACACCCGGCATGTACTGGGTGCGTTCGACGGCGGGGTCCTCGGCGAGGACGGTGGTCGCCCATTGGCGTACCTGCGAGGAGCATTCGGCGATCATCAGCATGGCGGGGGTCCTCGCGTGCCGGAGTTGCGGCGCGACGGAGGGGGAGTCCTTCACCGTTTGCTGGACGCGAAGGCTGGCGGCGGGGCTGAAGGAGAAGTTCCGTGCCGTGTCCTCGCGCGGGATGCGGTGCGCGTCGCGGGCGCAGTAGGCGGACGCCGTGTCGCTGCCGAGGTCGGCGGCGGTGAACGCGTTGTCGCCCTCGGCCTGTCCGACGAGCCCGGTGTCCGGGGTGAGCAGGCCGAGGCGCATGAGGCCGAAGGCCACGGCGTAACGGGGGACGTACGTCGAGCGGGGCCCGGTCATGGCCGGCGCAAGGCCGCGGGCGGACGGGCGTCCCTTGTGCCCGGCGATCCTCGCCGTGGGGCCGTCCATCGGTCCGGGCTCGGCGATGACCGCCCGGTGCAGCTGCGCGGCGACGGCAGGCTCGGCCAGGGCCCGGGTGAGCACGACCCCGCCGGACGAGAAGCCGAGGACGTCGACCGTGCCCTTGTCGAGACGGCGGGTGAAGGCGGCGAGATCACGAACCGACCGGGAGATGGAGTACTGGCCCATCGGCAGCAGGTCGCTGCGCCCGGCGCCGGCCGCCTCGTAGGCGTAGACGTCGTGGCCCCGGTGCGCCAGGAGTTGCAGGAACCGGTGGTCGAGCACCGATATGCCGCGCACCGGCCCGCCGTTGAGGTACACGAGCGGGACGGGGTGACGGGGGCCGGGGCCATCGGGCGGGTAGTGGTAGACGGCGACGCGACTGCCGGTGTCCAGGCTCCAGTGCTGGGCGGCGACGAACGGCAGATCGGGCGGACGATGCCGGGTCGTCGGCGCGGTCGGGACGCAGACCGACGCCGTCAGCGCCGCCGCGACGAGCACCGGCACGAAGGGCGCGAGCCGCGCCGACCGGGTCCGGCCGCGGCCCCGCCACAGTGCGGCGCCGGAAGCGACGGCGAGAGTTGTCAGCCAGGCGGCGAGTCCCGAGCCGGCCCCGTCCGTGAGGACGACCAGCGCGAGAAAGACAACGACCAGTGCCGCAACGGCGGTCAGTGCCAGCAGTAAGCGTCGGGCGGGGCGAGCGAGCACAGGGGACCTCCGGGCAGTAGGGAACGTCATTTCGGAACGCCGTTCCAGAACGATGTTTCAAAACGACGTTATCAGAGACCGGTAGGCTTCCTGCCGTGGCAAGGCCGAGAACGAACGACGAGACCGTCAAGGAACGGCTCGTGGTGTGCGCGACGCAGCTGCTCGCCACAGGGCCGCGGGAGTCCGTCACGGTCCGCGCCGTGGCCTCCGCCGCCGGCGCGTCGACGACTGCGGTGTACTCCCTGTTCGGCGGCAAGGACGGGCTCATCGCGGCGGTGCGCGACAGGGCCGTCGCCGGGCTGTTCCAGGACGTGTCGGCGGTGCCGGTCTCCGAGGATCCCCTCGCCGACATCCATGCGCTGGCCGTCGCCTACCGGCGCTGGGGATGCGGGCACAGCCACCTGTACACGGTGCTCTTCGGAGGCGTGCAGTCGTTCGACCCGTCGGGCGCGGTCGGCACCCGCGACCCCATCGGCCCGCTCGTCGCAGCCATCGACCGGGCCGTGGCAGGAGGTGTTCTCGCCGGCGCGACCCCCTCGATCGCCCTGTCGATCTGGGTGACCCTGCACGGGCTCGTGACCCTCGAACTGGCCGGAGCCTTCGACGCCCCCACGGCCGAGGCGGCGTTCGGACCGACGATCCGGGCCACGCTGCGGGGCTGGACGACCCCCGAGGTCTTCCGCAGCCTCCGGCACGCCGAACCGGCGGGTGCGCACGACGTGCGGCACAGCCGGCCGTAGGCCCACCAGGGCACGGTGTGCCCTGGTGATCGAGGACGTACAGGCCGGGCCTGCCCCCATGGTGCTCGATCGTCCCGGCCACCCCGGGAACTTCCCGGACAGCGCCAACCGCAACACTGTGCCGGCAGACCGTCCCCAACCCGCCCCCGCACCCCTAGAGTCGGGGACCGTGATCCTGGGTATGGTGTGCGCGCTCGGTTCGGCGGTCTGTTTCGGCACCGCCTCCGTCCTGCAAGCCGTCGCCGCGCGGGCGACCGAGGCCGGCAGCGGATCCGGTGTGGACACCGTCCTGTTGGTCCGCGTCGTCCGCCAGTGGCGTTACCTCGCAGGTCTCGCACTCGACGGCCTCGGCTTCCTCCTGGAACTCGTCGCCCTGCGCTCCCTGCCGATCTACGCGGTCGGCGCCGCCCTCGCCGCGAGCCTCGCCGTGACGGCGGTGACCGCCTCGCGCGTCCTGCGGGTCCGCCTCAGTGGCATCGAATGGGCCGCCGTCGCCGTGGTGTGCGGCGGGCTCGCCCTGCTCGCCCTGGCCTCCGGAAGTGAGGGTTCCGGCACGGGCTCGACGGCCCTGCGCGTCGGTGTCCTGTGCGTCGCCGCCGGCGTCCTCGCCATCGGCGCCGCGGCGGGCCGCCTCCCCGGCCGCGCCCGCGCGGCCACCCTGGGCCTGGGCGCCGGCCTCGGCTTCGGCGTCGTCGAGGTCGCCGTCCGCCTCATCGACGACCTCAGCCTCCCCGCACTCCTGACCAACCCCGCCTCCTACGCCCTCCTCCTCGGCGGCGGCGCGGCCTTCCTCCTCCTGACCTCCGCCCTGCACCGCGGCTCGGTCACGGCCGCCACGGCCGGCATGGTCATCGGCGAGACCCTCGGCCCGGCCTGGGTCGGCGTCGCCTGGCTCGGCGACACGACCCGCCCGGGCCTCCTCCCTCTCGCGGTGGCGGGCTTCACCCTGGCGGTCCTGGGGGCACTTGCCCTGGCACGGTTCGGCGAGGCGGGAGTGGAGGGGGAGGCGGAGACGGAGGGGGAGTCCGGGACGGGATGACCAGGTCGTGTCCGGCGGATCATGCAGTGCCCCGCGCCCCTGACGGGGCGCCGTGGACACGCCCTAGGTGTGTTGTCCCGGCAGGTTGGTGACACGGCTGGCGGGTGTTTGGCCTGCGATGCCGGTGTGGGGTCGGTGGTAGTTGTACC
>NZ_JBFAPE010000031.1:0-65787 GCF_040675615.1 Streptomyces sp. NPDC049585
TGATCACTGCGCCCTGCCAGGTGGGGTTCTCCTCCCGTTCGCGCACGCGCCGGGACAGGGCCCGGGGCACGAAGCCCGCCCCACGGCGTTGGTGTGTGTCCTATGAGAAGCCGAAGGATCAGGCGTCCTCGTGCTGGACGGCGCGACGCGCGTCGGCGTCGAGCACACCCCAGCTGATCAGCTGCTCGGTGAGCACCGAGGGCGACTGGTCGTAGATCACGGCAAGGGTGCGCAGGTCGTCCTGGCGGATCGAGAGCACCTTGCCGTTGTAGTCGCCGCGCTGGCTCTGGATCGTGGCGGCGTAACGCTGCAGGGGGCCCGCCTTCTCGGCCGGGACGTGGGCGAGCCGCTCCAGGTCCAGGACCAGCTTCGGCGGGGGCTCGGCAGCGCCGCCGGGCGTGGTGCCGGGCAGCAGCTCCTGCACGGGCACGCCGTAGAAGTCGGCCAGCTCGGCAAGACGCTGCACGGTCACGGCACGGTCGCCGCGCTCGTACGAGCCCACTACCACGGCCTTCCAGCGACCCTGGGACTTCTCCTCGACGCCATGGAGGGAGAGGCCCTGCTGGGTGCGGATGGCGCGGAGCTTGGCCCCGAGCTGTTTGGCGTATTCGCTGGACATAAAGCTCCCCGGACGCTGTATCGACGAGCGGCGCATCCTCTGCGACTGCCGCGTGTCTGGTAACTCACTGTGAGGTTACGCAGCGTAATCTCGGTTCGTCAAGCCGAATGAGGCATACCCTCGGCCGTCAGGGGGTGGGTCGGTCGCCCGTCGCTACTCCTGGTACGGTAAATCCGTAAACCCGACGTCCTTTAAAGTCCGTCCCGTGAGGCGGAGAAGGAGGTCCGTTTCGCATGGACGCAATGAACAGCGCACGTCCCGTGCTCGAGGCACCGGACATCGCACGGGTCCTCACCCGTATCGCGCACGAGATCGTCGAACGCGCCAAGGGCGCCGACGACGTCGTACTCCTCGGCATCCCCACCCGCGGCGTGTCCCTCGCCCGCCGGCTGGCCGCCAAGCTCGAGGACATCACCGGATCCAAGATCCCGGTCGGCTCCCTCGACATCACCATGTACCGCGACGACCTGCGGCTGCGCCCCGCCCGTGCGCTCGCGCGCACCGAGATCCCCGGTGAGGGCATCGACGGCCGCCTGGTGATCCTCGTCGACGACGTGCTCTTCTCCGGACGCACCATCCGTGCCGCCCTCGACGCGATGAACGACATCGGCCGCCCCCGCGCGGTCCAGCTCGCCGTCCTCGTCGACCGCGGCCACCGTGAGCTGCCGATCCGTGCCGACTACGTCGGCAAGAACCTCCCCACCTCGCTGCGGGAGACGGTCAAGGTCCAGCTCACCGAGGAGGACGGCCGCGACAGCGTGCTCCTCGGCGCCGGCCCGGCAGAGCCCGCCGACGGGCAGTGACGCCGCACTTCCGCGGACCCGTGCACCCTCGCGCCCGGGCCCGTCGCCGCGGCATGCCCGTCCGCACCCCCGCACACCTCCCCAACCACGGAGCACCCGGATGCAGCGCCATCTGACCTCGGCCGCCGACCTCACCCGTGACGACGCCGTCCTGATCCTCGACACCGCCGAGGAGATGGCCCGGGTCGCCGACCGGCCCATCAAGAAGCTGCCGACCCTGCGCGGCCGCACCGTCGTCAACCTCTTCTTCGAGGACTCCACCCGCACCCGCATCTCGTTCGAGGCGGCCGCCAAGCGGCTGTCCGCCGACGTCATCAACTTCTCCGCCAAGGGCTCCTCGGTCTCCAAGGGCGAGTCCCTGAAGGACACCGCCCTGACGCTGGAGGCCATGGGCGCCGACGCCGTCGTCATCCGCCACCACGACTCCGGCGCCCCGCACCGCCTGGCCACCTCCGGCTGGATCGGCGGCTCGGTCGTCAACGCCGGCGACGGCACCCACGAGCACCCCACCCAGGCCCTGCTGGACGCCTTCACCATGCGCCGCCGCCTGGTCGGCCCGGACGTCGGCATGGGCCGCGACCTGGCCGGGCGCCGGATCACGATCGTCGGAGACGTGCTGCACAGCCGCGTGGCCCGCTCCAACGTCCACCTGCTGCACACGCTCGGCGCCGAGGTCACCCTGGTCGCCCCGCCCACCCTCGTGCCCATCGGCGTCGAGACCTGGCCCTGCGAGGTCTCCTACGACCTGGACGCGGTGCTGCCGAAGTCGGACGCCGTGATGATGCTGCGCGTCCAGCGCGAGCGCATGAACGCCGCGTTCTTCCCCACCGAGCGCGAGTACGCCCGCCGCTACGGGCTGAACGGCGACCGGATGGCGCGGATGCCCGAGGACGCCATCGTCATGCACCCCGGCCCGATGAACCGCGGCATGGAGATCACCGCCGAGGTCGCCGACTCCCCGCGCTGCACCGCCGTCGAGCAGGTCGCCAACGGCGTCAGCATCCGCATGGCCGTCCTGTACCTGCTGCTGGGCGGCTCCGAGCCCGCCGTCACCACGAACCACCGCACCGAGGAGAACAAGTAATGACCAAGATCCTGATCCGCGGTGCGAAGGTCCTCGGCGGTGAGCCGCAGGACGTGCTGATCGACGGCGAGACCATCGCCGAGGTGGGCACGGGCCTCGTGGCCCCCGACGGCGCCCAGGTGATCGAGGCCGACGGCCAGATCCTGCTGCCCGGCCTGGTCGACCTGCACACCCACCTGCGCGAGCCCGGCCGCGAGGACTCCGAGACCGTCCTGACCGGCACCCGCGCCGCCGCGTCCGGCGGCTACACCGCCGTCTTCGCCATGGCCAACACCTTCCCCGTCGCCGACACCGCCGGCGTCGTCGAGCAGGTCTGGCGCCTGGGCAAGGAGTCCGGCTACTGCGACGTCCAGCCCATCGGCGCCGTCACCGTCGGCCTGGAGGGCAAGAAGCTCGCCGAGCTCGGCGCCATGCACGACTCCGCCGCCGGGGTGAAGGTCTTCTCCGACGACGGCAAGTGCGTCGACGACGCGGTGATCATGCGCCGGGCGCTGGAGTACGTGAAGGCCTTCGGCGGCGTCGTCGCCCAGCACGCCCAGGAGCCGCGCCTGACCGAGGGCGCCCAGATGAACGAGGGCGTCGTCTCCGCGGAGCTGGGCCTGGGCGGCTGGCCGGCCGTCGCCGAGGAGTCGATCATCGCCCGGGACGTCCTGCTCGCCGAGCACGTCGGCTCCCGGGTGCACATCTGCCACCTGTCCACGGCCGGCTCGGTGGAGATCGTCCGCTGGGCCAAGTCGCGCGGCATCGACGTCACCGCCGAGGTCACCCCGCACCACCTGCTCCTGACCGACGAGCTCGTGCGCTCCTACAACCCGGTCTACAAGGTCAACCCGCCGCTGCGCACCGAGCGCGACGTGCTGGCCCTGCGCGAGGCCCTGGCCGACGGGACGATCGACATCGTCGCCACCGACCACGCCCCGCACCCGCACGAGGACAAGGACTGCGAGTGGGGCGCGGCCGCCATGGGCATGGTGGGCCTGGAGACCGCACTGTCGGTCGTCCAGCACACCATGGTCGACACCGGCCTGCTGGACTGGGCCGGCGTCGCCGAGCGCATGTCCGCCAAGCCCGCGGCCATCGGCCGGCTGGCCGGCCACGGTCGGCCGATCGCCGCCGGTGAGCCTGCCAACCTCACCCTGGTCGACTCCGCTTACCGTGGAGTCGTGGACCCCGCGGGCTTCGCCTCCCGCAGCCGCAACACCCCCTACGAGGGCCGCGAGCTGCCGGGTCGCGTCACCCACACCTTCCTGCGGGGCCGGGCGACGGTCATGGACGGGAACCTCACGTGACACCTGCACTGATCAATCTGGCGGCCGAGGAGAAGTCTGCCGCCGTCACCGACTGGGCCGCGCGCATCGGCTGGGTCGTCGGGCTGCTGCTGTTCATCGCGCTGGTCTACTGGCTGATGCGCGAGGGCTGGAAGTGGCGCGGCACGCTCCAGGGCGGCCTGCCCGAGCTGCCGGCCGCACCCGCCGAGCAGGGCGAGCCCGAGCTGCGGATGAGCGGCCGCTACCACGGCTCGACCACTGCCGGCCAGTGGCTCGACCGCATCGTGGCGCACGGCCTGGGCACCCGCAGCCGGGCCGAGCTCACCCTCACCGAGCAGGGCGTGACGGTCGTCCGGCCGGGCGCGGCGGACTTCTTCATCCCCGCGACCGCCCTGCGCGGCGCCCGCCTGGAGACGGGCATCGCCGGCAAGGTCCTCACCGAGGGCGGCCTGCTGGTGATCACCTGGGAGCACGGCGGCACGACCCTCGACTCCGGCTTCCGCTCCGACCACGCGGCCGAGCACGCCGCCTGGGTCGAGGCGATCAGCACCAAGAACAGCACTACGGAAGGCGCACGATGACGACCTCCACCAGGGGGACCGGCAAGATCCCCGCCGTACTCGTCCTGGAGGACGGCCGTACGTTCCGCGGCCGCGCCTACGGCGCCGTCGGCGCCACCTTCGGCGAGGCGGTGTTCTCCACCGGCATGACCGGCTACCAGGAGACCCTGACCGACCCCTCCTACCACCGCCAGGTCGTCGTCATGACGGCCCCGCACGTCGGCAACACCGGCGTCAACGACGAGGACCCGGAGTCCGCCCGCATCTGGGTGGCCGGCTACGTGGTGCGCGACCCCGCCCGCCTGCCGTCCAACTGGCGTTCGCGCCGCTCCCTGGACGAGGAGCTCGAGCGCCAGGGCGTCGTCGGCATCAGCGGCATCGACACCCGCGCCCTGACCCGCCACCTGCGCGAGCGCGGCGCGATGCGCGTGGGCATCTTCTCGGGCGACGCCCTCGCCGACGAGGCCGCGATGCTCGCCCAGGTGCAGGCCGCCCCGCAGATGAAGGGCGCCGACCTGTCCGCCGAGGTCGCCACCAAGGAGACCTACGTGGTCCCCGCGATCGGGGAGAAGCGTTTCACCGTCGCCGCCATCGACCTCGGCATCAAGGGCATGACCCCGCAGCGGATGGCCGAGCGCGGCATAGAGGTGCACGTCCTGCCCGCCACCGCCACCGTCGAGGACGTCTACGCGGTGAACCCGGACGGTGTGTTCTTCTCCAACGGCCCCGGCGACCCCTCCACCGCCGACCACCCCGTCTCGGTGATGCGCGGCGTGCTGGAACGCGGCACCCCGCTGTTCGGCATCTGCTTCGGCAACCAGATCCTCGGGCGCGCGCTCGGCTTCGGCACCTACAAGCTGAAGTACGGCCACCGCGGCATCAACCAGCCCGTGCAGGACCGCTCGACCGGCAAGGTCGAGGTCACCGCCCACAACCACGGCTTCGCCGTCGACGCCCCCCTGGAGGGCGCGACCGACACGCCGTACGGCCGCGTCGAGGTCTCCCACGTCTGTCTCAACGACAACGTGGTCGAGGGTCTCCAGCTCCTCGACCAGCCGGCATTCAGCGTCCAGTACCACCCCGAGGCAGCCGCAGGCCCGCACGACGCCGCGTACCTGTTCGACCGCTTCGTGACCCTGATGGAGGGCCAGCGTGCCTAAGCGCACCGACATCCAGTCCGTTCTGGTCATCGGCTCCGGCCCGATCGTCATCGGCCAGGCCGCGGAGTTCGACTACTCCGGCACCCAGGCCTGCCGCGTGCTGAAGTCCGAGGGCCTGCGGGTCATCCTCGTCAACTCCAACCCGGCCACGATCATGACCGACCCGGAGATCGCCGACGCCACCTACGTCGAGCCGATCACCCCGGAGTTCGTCGAGAAGATCATCGCCAAGGAGCGCCCCGACGCGCTGCTGCCCACCCTCGGCGGCCAGACCGCGCTCAACACCGCGATCTCGATGCACGAGAACGGCGTCCTGGAGAAGTACGGCGTCGAGCTGATCGGCGCCAACGTCGAGGCCATCCACAAGGGCGAGGACCGCGACCTGTTCAAGGGCGTCGTCGAGGCCGTCAACGCCAGGATCGGCCACGGCGAGTCCGCCCGCTCGGTCATCTGCCACACCATGGACGAGGTCCTCGCCGGCGTCGAGACCCTCGGCGGCTACCCGGTCGTCGTCCGCCCGTCCTTCACCATGGGCGGCGCCGGCTCCGGCTTCGCCCACGACGAGGAGGAGCTGCGCCGCATCGCGGGCCAGGGCCTCACGCTCTCCCCGACCACCGAGGTGCTCCTGGAGGAGTCCATCCTCGGCTGGAAGGAGTACGAGCTGGAGCTGATGCGCGACAAGAACGACAACGTCGTGGTCGTCTGCTCCATCGAGAACTTCGACCCCATGGGCGTGCACACCGGTGACTCCATCACCGTCGCCCCGGCGATGACGCTCACCGACCGCGAGTACCAGATCCTGCGGGACGTCGGCATCGCGATCATCCGCGAGGTCGGCGTCGACACCGGCGGCTGCAACATCCAGTTCGCGGTCAACCCCGAGGACGGCCGGGTCATCGTCATCGAGATGAACCCGCGCGTCTCGCGCTCCTCCGCGCTCGCCTCCAAGGCCACCGGCTTCCCGATCGCGAAGATCGCCGCCCGGCTGGCCGTCGGCTACACGCTCGACGAGATCCCCAACGACATCACCGAGCAGACCCCGGCCTCCTTCGAGCCCACGCTCGACTACGTCGTGGTCAAGGCCCCCCGCTTCGCGTTCGAGAAGTTCCCGGCCGCCGACGCCACCCTCACGACGACCATGAAGTCCGTCGGCGAGGCCATGGCCATCGGCCGCAACTTCACCGAGGCCCTGCAGAAGGCCCTGCGCTCGCTGGAGAAGAAGGGCTCCCAGTTCGACTTCGTCACCCCCGTCGGCGACAAGGACGAGCTGCTGGCCAAGGCCGTGCGCCCCACCGACGGCCGCATCAACACCGTCATGGACGCCATCCGCGCCGGCGCCACACCGCAGGAGGTCTTCGAGGCGACGAAGATCGACCCCTGGTTCGTCGACCAGCTCTTCCTGATCAAGGAGATCGCCGACGAGCTCGCCGCCGCCGAGCGCCTGGAGCCCGAGCTGCTGGCCGAGGCCAAGCGCCACGGCTTCTCCGACGCCCAGATCGGTGCCGTGCGCGGCCTGCGCGAGGACGTCGTGCGCGAGGTCCGCCGCTCCCTCGGCGTCCGCCCGGTCTACAAGACCGTCGACACCTGCGCCGCCGAGTTCGCCGCGAAGACGCCGTACTTCTACTCCTCCTACGACGAGGAGAGCGAGGTCGCCCCCCGCGAGAAGCCCGCGGTGATCATCCTGGGCTCCGGCCCGAACCGCATCGGCCAGGGCATCGAGTTCGACTACTCCTGCGTCCACGCCTCCTTCGCCCTGAGCGACGCCGGCTACGAGACCGTGATGGTCAACTGCAACCCCGAGACCGTCTCCACCGACTACGACACCTCCGACCGGCTCTACTTCGAGCCGCTCACCCTGGAGGACGTCCTGGAGGTCGTCCACGCCGAGATGCAGGCCGGCCCCGTCGCCGGTGTCATCGTCCAGCTCGGCGGCCAGACCCCGCTGGGCCTGGCCCAGGCCCTGAAGGACAACGGCGTGCCGATCGTCGGCACCTCGCCCGAGGCCATCGACCTCGCCGAGGAGCGCGGCGCCTTCGGCCGCGTGCTGACCGAGGCCGGGCTGCCCGCACCCAAGTACGGCACGGCCTTCTCCTTCGAGGAGGCCAAGGCCATCGCCGCGGAGATCGGCTACCCGGTCATGGTCCGCCCCTCCTACGTGCTCGGCGGCCGCGGCATGGAGATCGTCTACGACGAGCCCTCCCTCGCCGGCTACCTGGAGCGCCACGCCGGTCTGATCTCCGAGCACCCGGTGCTCATCGACCGCTTCCTCGACGACGCCATCGAGATCGACGTGGATGCGCTCTACGACGGCGAGGAGCTCTACCTCGGCGGCGTCATGGAGCACATCGAGGAGGCCGGCATCCACTCCGGCGACTCCGCGTGCGCCCTGCCGCCGATGACCCTGGGCGGCTACGACATCAAGCGCCTGCGCGCCTCCACCGAGGCCATCGCCAAGGGCGTGGGCGTCCGCGGCCTGATCAACATCCAGTTCGCCATGGCCGGGGACATCCTCTACGTCCTGGAGGCCAACCCGCGCGCCTCGCGCACCGTCCCCTTCACCTCCAAGGCGACCGCGGTGCCGCTGGCCAAGGCCGCCGCCCGCATCTCGCTCGGCGCCACCGTCGCCGAGCTGCGCGCCGAGGGCATGCTGCCCAAGGAGGGCGACGGCGGCACCCTGCCGCTGGACGCGCCCATCTCCGTCAAGGAGGCCGTGATGCCGTGGTCGCGCTTCCGCGACACCGCCGGCCGCGGCGTGGACACCGTCCTCGGCCCGGAGATGCGCTCCACCGGCGAGGTCATGGGCATCGACGACGTTTTCGGCACCGCCTACGCCAAGTCGCAGGCCGGCGCCTACGGCGCACTGCCCACCAAGGGCCGGGCCTTCGTCTCGGTCGCCAACCGCGACAAGCGCTCGATCATCTTCCCGGCCCGCGAGCTGGTCGCCCACGGCTTCGAGCTGCTCGCCACCTCCGGCACCGCCGAGGTGCTGCGCCGCAACGGCATCAACGCCACCGTGGTGCGCAAGCAGTCCGAGGGCGAGGGCCCGAATGGCGAGAAGACCATCGTCCAGCTTATCCACGACGGCGAGGTCGACCTCATCGTCAACACCCCCTACGGCACCGGCGGCCGCCTCGACGGCTACGAGATCCGCACCGCCGCCGTCGCCCGGGCGGTGCCCTGCCTGACCACGGTCCAGGCGGCCGCGGCCGCCGTCCAGGGCATCGACGCCCTGACCCGCGGCGAGGTCGGCGTCCGCTCGCTGCAGGAGCACGCGCAGCGGCTGACTGCCGCACGCGAGGCGTAGGACGCCCGGCCGAGGGGGACACCGCAGGCGGTGTCCCCCTCGGCATGCGCCCCGCCCGCACCCCGCCAAGGAAGCGTCACGCGCCACGGAAGGCCCGCCATGTACCGCCTCTTCTTCGACCTGATCTTCAAGCGCATGGACCCCGAGCGGGCCCACCACCTCGCCTTCGGCTGGATCCGGGCGCTGGCCCGCATCCCCGTCCTGCGCACCTTCGCCGCCGCCGTCCTCGCCCCCCGCCACAAGAGCCTGCGCACCGAGGCCCTCGGCCTGCGCATGCACGGCCCCTTCGGCCTGGCCGCCGGCTTCGACAAGAACGCCGCCGCCGTCGACGGCATGGCCATGCTCGGCTTCGACCACGTCGAGATCGGCACCGTCACCGCCCAGCCGCAGCCCGGCAACCCCAAGAAGCGTCTCTTCCGGCTGGTCGCCGACCGGGCGCTGATCAACCGCATGGGCTTCAACAACGACGGCTCGGCCGCCGTCGCGGAGCGCCTGGCGGCCCGCAAGGCCGTCTTCCGTACGACGGTGGGCGTCAACATCGGCAAGACCAAGATCGTGCCGGAGGCGGAGGCCGTCGCCGACTACGTCGCCTCCACCGAGCGCCTGGCCGCCCACGCCGACTACCTCGTCGTCAACGTCTCCTCGCCCAACACGCCCGGGCTGCGCAACCTCCAGGCCGTCGACCACCTGCGCCCGCTGCTCGCGGCCGTGCGCGAGGCCGCCGACCGCGCGGTCACCGCCCGCCGCGTCCCGCTCCTGGTCAAGATCGCCCCGGACCTGGCCGACGAGGACGTCGACGCCGTCGCCGACCTCGCCGTCGAGCTGGGCCTCGACGGCATCATCGCCACCAACACCACCATCGCCCGCGAGGGCCTGGGCCTGGTCACCCCGGCCCGCACCGTCGAGGCCATCGGCGCGGGCGGCCTGTCCGGCGCGCCCCTGAAGGAGCGCTCGCTGGAGGTCCTGCGCCGCCTGTACGCCCGTGTGGGCGACCGGATCACCCTCGTCGGCGTGGGCGGCATCACCACCGCCGACGACGCCTGGGAGCGCATCCTGGCGGGCGCCACGCTGGTCCAGGGCTACAGCGCCTTCATCTACGAGGGCCCCTTCTGGTGCCGCAGGATCCACAAGGGCCTGGCCGAGCGCCTGGCCGCCAGCCCCTACGCCACCCTCGCCGAGGCCGTGGGCGCCGACGCGCGCGGGGCGCGCGAGCAGGCCGCGTAGGGCAGCCGCCCGCCGGGTTGTGGGCAGTCGTTCCGCAAGGCGGAACGGGTGGGCACAACCCGGCCACCTGCCCGCACCCGACCCGGCACCGCACCCGGCCCGCACCCGGCACCGACACCGGCGGCCAGCACCTTCGGAGGAACCGTATGACCGAGACGACCACGCCCGCACCGTTCGGCGCACGCCTGCGCCATGCCATGGACACCAGGGGCCCGCTGTGCGTCGGCATCGACCCGCACGCCTCCCTGCTGGCCGACTGGGGTCTGAACGACGACATCGCCGGCCTGGAGCGCTTCACCCGCACCGTGGTGGAGGCCCTGGCCGACCGCGTCGCCGTCCTCAAGCCGCAGTCCGCGTTCTTCGAGCGCTTCGGCTCCCGCGGCATCGCCGTCCTGGAGCGCGCCGTGGCCGACTCCCGGGCCGCGGGCGCCCTGGTGCTGATGGACGCCAAGCGCGGCGACATCGGCTCCACGATGGCCGCCTACGCCGCCACCTACCTAGACCCCGCCTCCCCGCTGTTCTCGGACGCCGTCACCGTCAGCCCGTACCTCGGCTACGGCTCGCTGCGCCCGGCGCTGGACCTGGCGCGCGAGAGCGGCACGGGCGTCTTCGTGCTCGCCCTGACCTCCAACCCGGAGGGTGCCGAGGTGCAGCACGCGGTGCGCGAGGACGGCACCACGATCGCCGCGACGATGCTGGAGCACCTGCGGGCCGAGAACGCCGGTGCGGCGCCCATGGGCTCGTACGGGGCCGTCGTGGGGGCCACCCTGGGCTCCTCGGCCGGGGCCGCCCGTGCGGATCTGGCCATCAACGGGCCGCTCCTGGCCCCCGGCATCGGTGCGCAGGGCGCCACCGCGGCGGATCTGCCCAAGGTCTTCGGGGCGGCCGTGCGGGACGTCGTGCCCAACGTCAGCCGGGGGGTGCTGCGGCACGGCCCGGCCGTGGGGGCACTGCGCGAGAGCGCCGCCCGGTTCGCCGCCGAGGTGCGCGAGGCAGTGGGCTCCTGAGGCGTCCGCGGGGGGAGCGCGCGGGCGCCACCTGCGGAAAAAGTCGGTCATTATGTCCGGAAAAGTCCCGGTCGAGCGACTCTGACCTGGACTTTTCGCTTGTTCTCGCTGACTGGAGCGGCAACGGCCGCTAGTCTCCGACGAGAGCGAACGTGCAAGCGCGTTGCTCGTTGCTCCCCAGGTGTGGGCCGACTAGGTTCCTCACCGGTCCGTAATCCGACAGTTCGACATCCGAGGTGACGTAGGCGTGGCTCTTCCGCCCCTTACCCCTGAACAGCGCGCAGCCGCGCTCGAAAAGGCCGCCGCGGCTCGCCGGGAGCGCGCCGAGGTCAAGAATCGACTCAAGCACTCCGGCGCCTCGCTGCACGAGGTCATCGAGCAGGGCCAGAAGAACGAAGTCATCGGCAAGATGAAGGTCAGCGCCCTGCTGGAGTCCCTGCCCGGCGTGGGCAAGGTCCGGGCCAAGCAGATCATGGAGCGGCTGGGCATCTCCGAGAGCCGCCGGGTGCGCGGTCTCGGTTCGAACCAGATCGCCTCCCTGGAGCGGGAGTTCGGCTCCAAGGCCTGATCATCACTCGCCGCCGGGCGGCCCGGCGTTCCCAGGCACTCCCGGGAACCGGGATAATCGCTGCATGAGTACTGCAGTCTCCCGGGGGTCCTCCCCGGTGCCCCCGGCCAGACGACCGCGGCTGACCGTGCTCTCCGGCCCCTCCGGGGTCGGTAAGAGCACGGTCGTCGCCCACATGCGCAAGGCCCACCCCGAGGTCTGGCTCTCGGTGTCCTGCACCACCCGCAAGCCGCGGCCCGGGGAGCAGGACGGGGTCCAGTACTTCTTCGTCGACGACGAGCAGTTCGACAAGCTCATCGCCAATGGCGAGCTGCTGGAGTGGGCCGAGTTCGCGGGCAACCGCTACGGCACTCCGCGGGGGGCCGTGCTCGACCGCCTGGAGGCGGGCGAGCCGGTGCTGCTGGAGATCGACCTGCAGGGCGCCCGGCAGGTCCGCGAGACCATGCCGGAGGCCCAGCTGGTCTTCCTCGCGCCGCCCGGCTGGGACGAGCTGGTGCGCCGGCTCACCGGCCGGGGCACCGAGTCGCCCGAGGTGATCGAGCGCCGGCTGGCCGCGGCCCGGATCGAGCTGGCGGCGGAGTCGGAGTTCGACACCACGCTCGTCAACACCTCGGTCGAGGATGTCGCACGCGAGCTGCTAGCCTTGCTGCGCTGAACATCTTTCTTCACCCCCCTTCGGAAGGCAGAGAGTGTCCTCTTCCATCACCGCGCCCGAGGGCATCATCAACCCGCCGATTGATGAGCTGCTCGAGGCGACCGACTCGAAGTACAGCCTCGTGATCTACGCCGCCAAGCGCGCGCGCCAGATCAACGCGTACTACTCGCAGCTCGGCGAGGGCCTGCTGGAGTACGTCGGCCCGCTGGTGGACACCCACGTCCACGAGAAGCCGCTCTCCATCGCGCTCCGCGAGATCAACGCGGGCCTGCTGACCTCCGAGGCCGTCGACACCCCGGCGGCCTGAGGAACGAGAGTTTCCGTATCAAGGGCCCGGCAGCGCGTCTGCCGGGCCCTTGGTGTGTCATGGGTCTGCACGGTTTGCGTACGCGAGCGCGGGGAGAAGCGAGAGCGATGGAGAAGCCCAAGGTCGTCCTGGGGGTCAGCGGTGGCATCGCCGCCTACAAGGCGTGCGAGCTGCTGCGGCGGCTGACCGAGTCCGGGCACGACGTCCGCGTCGTCCCCACCGAGTCGGCCCTGCACTTCGTCGGCGAGGCCACCTGGGCGGCACTGTCCGGGCACCCGGCCGGCACCCGGGTGTGGGAGAGCGTCCACGAGGTGCCGCACGTGCGGATCGGCCAGCAGGCCGACCTCGTCGTCGTCGCGCCCGCCACCGCCGACATGCTCGCCAAGGCCGCCCACGGCCTGGCCGACGACCTGCTGACCAACACGCTGCTCACCGCGCGCTGCCCCGTCGTGTTCGCCCCGGCCATGCACACCGAGATGTGGGAGAACGCGGCCACCCAGGAGAACGTGGCGACCCTGCGCCGGCGCGGCGCGATCGTCATCGAGCCCGCCGTCGGCCGCCTGACCGGCGTCGACACCGGCAAGGGCCGGCTGCCCGACCCCGAGGAGATCTTCGAGGTCTGCCGCCGGGTGCTGGCCCGCGGCGCCGGCACCCCCGCCGACCTCGCGGGGCGGCACGTCGTGGTGAGCGCCGGCGGCACCCGTGAGCCGCTGGACCCCGTCCGCTTCCTGGGGAACCGTTCCTCCGGCAAGCAGGGCTACGCCCTCGCCCGCACCGCCGTGGCCCGCGGCGCCCGGGTCACGCTCGTGGCCGCCAACAGCGAGCTGCCCGACCCCGCCGGCGCCGACGTGGTGCACGTGGGCACCGCCGTCCAGCTGCGGGAGGCCGTCCTGAAGGCCGCCGCCGACGCGGACGCCGTGGTCATGGCCGCCGCCGTGGCCGACTTCCGGCCGGCCCGGTACGCCGAGGGCAAGATCAAGAAGCGGGAGGGGCAGGAGCCCGAGCCCGTCGCCCTGGTGCGCAACCCCGACGTCCTCGCCGAGCTCTCCGCCGAGCGGGCCCGCCCCGGCCAGGTCGTCGTCGGCTTCGCCGCCGAGACCGACGACGTGCTCGCCAACGGTCGCGCCAAGCTCGCCCGCAAGGGCTGCGACCTGCTGGTCGTCAACGAGGTGGGGGAGCGCAAGACCTTCGGCTCGGAGACCAACGAGGCCGTCGTCCTCGCCTCCGACGGCACGGAGACCCCCGTTCCCTACGGCCCGAAGGAAGCCCTCGCGGACGTCGTCTGGGACCTCATCGCCCCTCGCCTCACCTGACTCCCGTGTGACGCTTCGGTGACGGGAGTCACAGCCTGCGGCGTTCACCATGCGGCAGGGAAGGCCCGCAGGACGAGAACGCCGGATAAACTGGCACCGGATCCGAGTCGAGCGCAGCTCTCGGCCGGATCCGTCAATGATCAGCCAGCAGCCGCTGCAACCCCAGGGAGCGATGTGTCCCGCCGCCTGTTCACCTCGGAGTCCGTGACCGAGGGTCACCCCGACAAGATCGCCGACCAGATCAGCGATTCCATTCTCGACGCCCTCCTCAAGGAGGACCCGACCTCGCGTGTCGCCGTCGAGACCCTGATCACCACCGGCCTGGTGCACGTGGCCGGCGAGGTGACCACCAAGGCCTACGCGCCGATCGCCTCGCTCGTGCGCAACAAGATCCTCGAGATCGGCTACGACTCCTCCAAGAAGGGCTTCGACGGCGCTTCCTGCGGCGTCTCCGTCTCCATCGGCGCCCAGTCGCCGGACATCGCCCAGGGCGTCGACACGGCGTACGAGACCCGCGTCGAGGGCGACGAGGACGAGCTCGACCGCCAGGGTGCGGGCGACCAGGGCCTGATGTTCGGCTTCGCCTGCGACGAGACGCCGAACCTCATGCCGCTGCCCATCGAGCTGGCCCACCGCCTCTCGCGCCGCCTGACCGAGGTCCGCAAGAACGGGACCATCCCCTACCTGCGCCCCGACGGCAAGACCCAGGTGACCATCGAGTACGACGGCCACAAGGCCGTCCGCCTGGACACCGTGGTCGTCTCCTCCCAGCACGCGTCCGACATCGACCTGGACTCGCTGCTGGCCCCCGACATCCGCGAGTACGTCGTCGAGCACGTCCTCAAGGAGCTCGTCGAGGACGGCATCAAGCTGGACACCGACGGCTACCGCCTGCTGGTCAACCCCACCGGCCGCTTCGAGATCGGCGGCCCGATGGGCGACGCCGGCCTGACCGGCCGCAAGATCATCATCGACACCTACGGCGGCATGTCCCGCCACGGTGGCGGCGCCTTCTCCGGCAAGGACCCGTCCAAGGTCGACCGCTCGGCCGCCTACGCCATGCGCTGGGTCGCCAAGAACGTCGTCGCCGCGGGCCTGGCCGCCCGCTGCGAGGTCCAGGTCGCCTACGCCATCGGCAAGGCCGAGCCCGTCGGTCTGTTCGTCGAGACCTTCGGCACCAACACGGTCGACACCGAGAAGATCGAGAACGCCGTCGCCGAGGTCTTCGACCTCCGCCCGGCCGCGATCATCCGCGACCTCGACCTGCTCCGCCCGATCTACGCCCAGACCGCCGCCTACGGCCACTTCGGCCGTGAGCTGCCGGACTTCACCTGGGAGCGCACCGACCGCGTGGACGCCCTGAAGAAGGCCGTGGGCCTGTAAGGCCCCCCGGTTCGCACACCGGCCCCCGGACCGCACGAGCGGTCCGGGGGCCGCTGCGTTGCCGGCCTGTCCGGCCGAGCCGGCCGAAGCCCTGGCGCACCGCTCCTGCGCTGTCGGTGCCCTCTGGTAGGACTTGAACCGTGAGCAGCAAGAACGGGCGACCGGAGGGCGCGGGGGAGAGCGGGGAGGCCCCCGTGGCGGAGCAGCTCGCCTTCATCCGGGAGAGCGTGCGCAAGGCCAAGGCCCCGCGGGCCAGGCCGCGCACGTGGCGGGGGGCCGAGCTGGCGGCGGAGCTGCCCGTGGCGCGGGTGCTGGTCGACAAGGGGCCCGTGCACCTCGACCGGCTGTGGGACTACGCCGTGCCCGCCGAGCTGGACGCCGAGGCCCGGCCCGGGGTGCGGGTGCGGGTGCGCTTCGGCGCCGGTACGCGCAATGTGCGCGGCGGGCGGCGGGAGGGCGGCGGGCTGCTCGACGGGTTCATCGTCGAGCGCGTCGCGGTATCCGACTACAGCGGGCCGCTGGCCGCCCTCGCCCAGGTGCTCTCGCCCGAGCCGGTGCTCTCGCCCGCGCTGCTGGCGCTGTGCCGCGCGGTCGCCGACCGGTACGCCGGCTCCCTCGCCGACGTGCTGCAGCTCGCCGTGCCGCCCCGGCACGCCCGCATCGAGGCCGAGCCCTCGCCGGCACCCCTGGCGCCGCCCGCGGCGCCGGCCGCCGGCAGCTGGGCGCGATACCCGACGGGGCCGGCGTTCCTGCAGGCCCTCGCCCGCGGCGACCGCCCGCGCGCGGTGTGGACGGCCCTGCCCGGGCCGCACTGGCCCGACGAGCTGGCCCGGGCCGCCGCCGCCACGCTCGCCTCCGGGCGCGGCGCCCTGCTGGTCGTGCCGGACGGCCGGGTCGCCGCCCGGGTCGACGCCGCGCTCACCGAGCTGCTCGGCACCGGCCGGCATGTGCTGCTGACCGCCGACACCGGGCCGGAGGAGCGCTACCGCCGCTGGCTGGCGGTCAACCGGGGCTCGGTGCGGGTCGTGGTCGGCACCCGGGCCGCGATGTTCGCCCCCGTGCGCGACCTCGGCCTCGCGGCCGTCTGGGACGACGGCGACTCCAGCCACAGCGAGCCCCACGCCCCCCAGCCGCACGCCCGGGAGGTCCTGCTGCTGCGGGCCGCCCATGAGAAGGCCGGCTTCCTGCTCGGCGGCTTCGGCTGCACCGTCGAGGCCGCCCAGCTGGTCGACACCGGCTGGGCCCGTCCGCTGGCCGCCGAGCGCGAGACGGTACGGATGGTGGCGCCGCGCGTGCGGACCGTCGGCGAGAGCGACGAGGCGCGGGACGCGGCCGCCCGCACTGCCCGCCTGCCCTCCGTCGCCTGGGAGGTCGCCCGCGAAGGGCTCACCCGAGGCCCCGTGCTCGTCCAGGTGCCCCGGCGCGGCTACGTGCCGCGCCTGGCCTGCGAGCGCTGCCGCGAGCCCGCCCGGTGCGCCCACTGCGCCGGCCCGCTGGAGGCCCGAGGCGCCGACGGCGGCCTGCTGCACTGCGGCTGGTGCGGGCAGGAGGCGCGTAACTGGCACTGTGCCGAGTGCGGCGGCGCCCGGCTGCGCGCCAGCGTCGTCGGCGCGGGGCGTACGGCCGAGGAGCTGGGCCGGGCCTTCCCGTCGGTGCCCGTGCGCACCTCCGGGCGCGACCACGTGCTCGACACCGTGCCCGACCGGCCCGCGCTCGTCGTCTGCACCCCGGGTGCCGAGCCCGTCGCCGACGGCGGCTACGCCGCGGCCCTGCTCCTCGACGGCTGGGCCCTCCTCGGCCGCCCCGACCTGCGGGCGGGGGAGGAGGCACTGCGCCGCTGGCTGGACGCCGCCGCGCTCGTGCGCGGGCGCGAGGCCGGCGGCACGGTCGTCGTCGTGGCCGAGCCGACCCTGCGGCCGGTGCAGGCGCTCGTGCGGTGGGATCCGGCCGGGCACGCGGTGCGCGAGCTCGCCGACCGGGCGGAGCTGGGCTTCCCGCCCGTCTCCCGGATGGCGGCCGTCTCCGGGCCGCCGGAGGCCGTGGCGGACCTGATCGGCATGGCCGAACTGCCCCCGGGCACGGAGGTCCTCGGCCCGGTGCCGGTGCCGCCCACCCTGCCGGGGCGGCCGCGCCGGCAGGGCGGGCCGCCGCCGGGCGAGCACTGGGAGCGGGCCCTGCTGCGCGTACGGCCGGGGCAGGGGGCGGCGCTGGCGGCGGCGCTCAAGGCGGCGCAGGCGATACGGCTGGCGCGGCGGGAGGGGGAGCCGGTGCGCTTGCGGGTGGACCCGCCGGACATCGGCTGACGGGTGCCCCGTCAGAGGCACGGGCACGTGCCGATCTGCGGCTGCCGCGGCGTGGCGCGTTCGGCTGCGGGCGCATCGTGGCTGATCGCGCAGTTCCCCGCGCCCCTACGGGGCGCCCCGGTGCCGGCCAGCGGACGGAGCCCGGTCCCGGGGGTGCCCCGGCCGGGGCCGTCAGCCGTTGCGGGGGCCCGGGAAGGCCGTGGCGCGCTGCTCCTCGCGGTGGACGGCCTGGCCCGGCACCGTACGGGCGGCCGGGACGACCGGGACGGCGGCCGGCTCCGCGGTGCGCACCGGCTCCGGCGTCTCGGTCGCGCCCTGCGCACCCGCCCGGCGCGCGCCGTAACGCCGGTGGACCGCCTGCTTGGTGACGCCCAGTGCGGAGCCCACCGCGTCCCAGGAGAAGCCCAGCGAGCGGTCGAAGTCGACCGCCGCGGTCACCAGTGTCTCGACGCTGTCGCGCAGCTCCTGCGCGAGGCGCACGGTGGGGGCGGGGGCACGGCCGTAGACGACGAAGCCCGCGGAGGGGCCGGTGCGGCGCGGCCGGTAGACGTTGCCCAGCTGGGCGGTGAGGGTACGCAGGGCGTCCACCTGGCGACGGACCCTCTCGATGTCCCGGACCAGGAGATGCAGGCTGGCCCGTGCCTGGGCGTCGTGGGTTGCGTGGTCGGGCATGAACAAGCCTCTCGGACCGGCGGTTGAAGTGACGTCAATACGGGGTGAGGACTGACGGCCGCTCGACGAGCAACGGAACGGAAGCGGGCCGCCGTTGCGGCCCGTTTCGGTCAATCTCTCTTGACCCAACGCGCCAGCAGCCGCTGGGTCACGGTATGGGGGCGTGCAACCGCCGGAATGAGGCGCGCGCCATCCCGCACGCCCCCCGGGGCGCCCTCGCCTCTAGACTGAGGCGCCGTTTCGCCCGTATGCAGAGAGGTGGTCAGCCGACCATGAGGCTCGTCTTCGCCGGGACCCCCGAGGTCGCCGTCCCCGCCCTGGACGCCCTGATCGCCTCCGACCGGCACGAGGTCGTCGCCGTCGTCACCCGGCCCGACGCACCGGCCGGGCGCGGCCGCCGGCTCGTCGCCAGCCCGGTCGCCGAGCGCGCGCAGGAGGCGGGCATCGAGGTGCTCAAGCCCGCCCGCCCCCGGGACGAGGACTTCCTCGCCCGGCTGCGCGAGATCGCACCCGACTGCTGCCCCGTCGTCGCCTACGGCGCCCTGCTGCCCAAGGCCGCCCTCGACATCCCCGCCCACGGCTGGGTGAACCTGCACTTCTCCCTGCTGCCGGCCTGGCGCGGCGCCGCCCCCGTCCAGCACTCGATCCTCGCGGGCGACGAGATGACCGGTGCCTCGACCTTCCTCATCGAGGAGGGCCTGGACTCCGGGCCCGTCTACGGCGTGCTCACCGAGAAGGTCCGCCCCACCGACACCAGCGGCGACCTGCTGACCCGCCTCGCCTTCGCCGGCGCCGGGCTGCTCGCGGCCACCATGGACGGCATCGAGGACGGCACCCTCCAGGCCGTGCCCCAGCCCGCCGAGGGCGTCTCCCTGGCCCCGAAGATCTCCGTCGAGGACGCGCGCATCGACTGGTCCGCCCCCGCCCTGCGCGCCGACCGCGTCGTACGCGGCTGCGCCCCCGCCCCCGGCGCCTGGACGACCTTCCGCGGCGAACGCCTGAAGATCATGTCCCTGACCCCGGACCCCGCCCGCACCGACCTCGCCCCCGGCGAGATCGCCACCACCAAGAACTCCGTCCACGTCGGCACCGGCTCCCACGCCGTCCGGCTGCAGTGGGTCCAGCCGCAGGGCAAGAAGCCCATGCAGGCCGCCGACTGGGCGCGCGGGGTGCGCATCGCCGCGGGCGAACGGCTCGGCCAGGACGGACCGGCGTAGGCTGGTCGTCATCATCACCCCAGCTCCGGAGCACCTTTCGTGAACGATCAGGCGTCCCGCCGGAAGCCCGGCCGCCCCGCCAAGCCCTACCGCAGGCCCCAGAAGGACCCCGTCCGGATACTCGCCTTCGAGGCGCTGCGGGCCGTCGACGAGCGGGACGCCTACGCCAACCTCGTGCTGCCGCCGCTGCTGCGCAAGGCCCGGGAGAAGGACGGCTTCCAGGCCCGCGACGCGGCCCTGGCCACCGAGCTGGTCTACGGCACCCTGCGCCGCCAGGGCACCTACGACGCGATCATCGCCGCCTGCGTCGACCGGCCCCTGCGCGAGGTCGACCCGCCGGTGCTGGACGTCCTCGGCCTCGGCACCCATCAGCTGCTCGGCACCCGCATCCCCAGCCACGCCGCCGTCTCCGCCACCGTCGAGCTGGCCCGGGTCGTCCTCGGCGACGGCCGGGCGAAGTTCGTCAACGCCGTGCTGCGCCGCATCGCCGCGCACGACCTCGACGGCTGGCTGGAGCGGGTCGCCCCGCCGTACGAGGACGACCCCGAGGAGCACCTCGCCGTCGTCCACTCCCACCCCCGCTGGGTCGTCTCCGCCCTGTGGGACGCCCTCGGCGGCAGCCGGGCCGGCATCGAGGACCTCCTGGAGGCGGACAACGAGCGCCCCGAGGTCACCCTGGTCGCCCGCCCCGGACGAGCCACCACCGACGAACTCCTCACCGCCCTCGGCGCCGACTCCGCCCTGCCCGGCCGCTGGTCGCCGCACGCCGTACGGCTCGCCGAGGGCGGCGAGCCGGGGGCCCTGGAAGCCGTCCGCGAGGGCCGCGCCGGCGTCCAGGACGAAGGCAGCCAGCTCGTCGCCCTCGCCCTGGCCGAGGCGCCTCTGGAGGGGCCCGACGCGCGCTGGCTCGACGGCTGCGCCGGACCGGGCGGCAAGGCCGCCCTCCTGGGCGCCCTGGCCGCCCAGCGCGGCGCCGCCCTGCTCGCCTCCGAGAAGCAGCCGCACCGCGCCCGGCTGGTGGCGCGCGCCCTGGCCGGCAACCCGGGCCCGTACGAGGTCATCGCCGCGGACGGCACGCGGCCGCCGTGGCGCGAGGGCTCCTTCGACCGCGTGCTCGTCGACGTGCCCTGCTCGGGCCTCGGCGCCCTGCGCCGCCGCCCCGAGGCCCGCTGGCGCCGCCGCCCCGAGGACCTCGCCGGTTTCGCGCCCCTGCAGCGCGGCCTGCTCCGCGAGGCCCTGCGGGCCGTGCGCGTCGGTGGCGTCGTGGGCTACGCGACGTGCTCGCCGCACCTGGCCGAGACGCGGGCCGTCGTCGACGACGTGCTGCGCGGCCGCGGCGGGGAGGCGCCGGCGGCGGAGTGGATCGACGCGCGGCCGCTGATGCAGGGCGTTCCGGCCCTGGGCGAGGGCCCCGACGTCCAGCTGTGGCCGCACCTGCACGGCACGGACGCGATGTACCTGGCGCTGCTGCGCCGCACGGGCTGAGGCCACGTATCCCGGGGCTCCGCCCCGGACCCCGGTCCTCAATTGCCGGACGGGCCGATTCCGGCCCGTCCGGCAATTGAGGACATCGGGGGCCCACCGCGCCCCGCAACGTCGGCATGGCAGGCTAAAGGCATGGCAGCGCAGATCAATCCCAGCATTCTGTCCGCGGACTTCGCCCGGCTCGCCGATGAGGCGCGGGCCGTCGAGGGCGCCGACTGGCTTCACGTCGACGTGATGGACAACCACTTCGTCCCCAACCTCACCCTCGGCGTCCCCGTCGTGGAGTCGCTGCGGAAGGCCACGGACATCCCGCTGGACTGCCACCTGATGATCGAGGATCCCGACCGCTGGGCCCCGCAGTACGCGGAGGCCGGTGCCGGGTCGGTGACCTTCCACGCCGAGGCCGCCGCGGCGCCGGTGCGGCTGGCGCGGGAGATCCGGGCCAAGGGGGCGCGGGCGTCGATGGCGCTGAAGCCCGCCACTCCCATCGAGCCGTTCGAGGACCTGCTCCCCGAGCTGGACATGCTGCTGATCATGACCGTGGAGCCGGGCTTCGGCGGCCAGGCGTTCCTGGACATCATGCTGCCCAAGATCCGCCGCACCCGGGAGCTGATCTCGCGGCACAACCTGCAGCTGTGGCTGCAGGTCGACGGCGGCGTCTCGGCCGCAACGATCGAGCGCTGCGCCGAGGCCGGCGCGGACGTGTTCGTGGCCGGCTCCGCCGTCTACGGTACGGACGACCCGGCGGCAGCCGTACGCTCGCTGCGCGCACAGGCGGAGGAGACCATGGCGCGGACGCCCTGGGCCTGTGCCCACTAACGCGCCCCGCGCCGCTCGCCCGAATTGCTGAGGGCTAAGGTCAAGGTCTGATCAAGGACCGCCGAATCTGACAGGATGAGGCCGAGTCCTTTGAGCTCCACAGCAACACGCAGCAGCAGTAGACAAGCTCGACCACAGTAGTGAGGAGATCGCGGTGTCGACGGGCCGTTCGACCACGCCTATGGGGCCCGCCGAGCTGGTGCAGGCGGCGGCGATGGCCCGCCGCTTCTACCTCGAGGGCAAGTCGAAGATCCAGATCGCCGAGGAGTTCGGCGTGAGCCGCTTCAAGGTGGCGCGGGTGCTGGAGACGGCACTGGAGCGCGACCTCGTGCGGATCGAGATCCGGGTGCCGGCCGAGCTGGACGCGGAGCGCTCCGACGCGCTGCGCGCCCGCTACGGGCTGCGGCACGCGGTCGTCGTGGAGTCCCCGGCCGACGCGGCCGACGACGCGCCCGACCCCGAGAACCTCGGCGAGGTGGCAGCCGGCCTGCTCGGCGAGCTGGTCCACGAAGGCGACGTGCTCGGCCTCGCCTGGGGCCGGTCCACCATCCACATGGCCGCCGCCCTGCACCGGCTGCCGCCGTGCACCGTGGTCCAGCTCACGGGCGTGTACGACGCCGGCACGGCCGAGCGCGGTTCGGTGGAGGCCGTGCGCCGGGCCGCCCAGGTCTCCGGCGGCGAGGCCCACCCGATCTACGCGCCGATGCTGCTGCCGGACACGGCCACCGCGGCCGCACTGCGCGGCCAGACGGGCATCGCCCGGGCCTTCGAGTACTTCGACAAGGTCACCGTCGCGGCCGTGTCCATCGGCTCCTGGGAGCCCGGCATCTCCACGGTCTACGACATGCTCACCGACGCCGAGCGCGCCCACTACGCCTCGCTGGGGGCCGCCGCCGAGATGTCGGCGCACCTGTTCGACGCCGAGGGCCGGCGCATCGGCCGGGACCTGGGCGAGCGCTGCATCACCGTCGAGGCCGACCGGCTGCGCCGGATCCCCGAGGTCGTGGCGATCGCCGGCGGCCAGCGCAAGGCGGCGGCGATCGGCGCCGTGCTGCGCTCGGGCCTGGTGACGAGCCTGGTCACGGACACCGCCGCGGCCGACTACCTGCTGCACGAGACCGGCCCGGGCCCCCGCCCGGCCCTCGACCGGGCCGACCCCGACCAGGGCTGATCGACCTCTTTGCCGCGCCCGCCCCACTCGGGGCGGGCGCTCGCCCGTATCCGTACGCCGGCCCCCGTGCAATCGGACGAGCCGGTTGCTTGGCGGAAGCCACAAAAGACCCCCGGAACCCGCTGGCCGAAGTCACAGAATGTGACCCGGGGGCGCCACGAACGGGCGAAATCATGGATGATGGGTCCAGGAACCTCAGCCCGATCCGGGTCTGGTTCGGTGCTGACTCCCCACCCGCTCTGTACGTAAAACCGCAGGTGAGAGAGCCAGTATGCGATTCCTCAACGACCAGAAGCCGGCCTACGACCTCACGTACGACGACGTGTTCATGGTGCCGAGCCGTTCCGCCGTCGGTTCCCGTCAGGCCGTCGATCTGACCGCCCCGGACGGCACGGGCACCACCATTCCGCTCGTGGTCGCCAACATGACCGCCATCGCCGGCCGCCGCATGGCCGAGACCGTCGCCCGCCGCGGTGGCCTCGTGGTCATCCCGCAGGACATCCCGATCGAGGTCGTCACCGAGGTCATCTCCTGGGTCAAGAACCGTCACCTGGTTCTGGACACCCCCATCGTCCTCGCCCCCACCCAGACGGTCGCCGACGCGCTGTCGCTGCTGCCCAAGCGCGCCCACGGCGCCGGTGTGGTCGTCGACGCCGACCACCGTCCCGTCGGTGTCGTCACCGAGCACGACCTGACCGGTGTGGACCGCTTCACCCAGCTGTCCGAGGTCATGTCCAAGGAGCTGCTGCTCCTGGACGCCGACATCGACCCGCGCGAGGCCTTCAACCAGCTCGACGCCGCCCACCGCAAGCTCGCGCCCGCGGTCGACAAGGACGGCAAGCTGGCCGGCATCCTCACCCGCAAGGGCGCCCTGCGCGCCACGCTGTACACCCCCGCCACCGACAAGGACGGCAAGCTGCGCATCGCCGCGGCCGTGGGCATCAACGGCGACGTGGCCGGCAAGGCCAAGGCGCTGCTGGACGCCGGTGCGGACACCATCGTCGTGGACACCGCCCACGGTCACCAGGAGACGATGATCGCGGCGATCAAGGCCGTCCGGGCCCTGGACCCGCAGGTCCCGATCGTCGCCGGCAACATCGTCGCCGCCGAGGGCGTGCGCGACCTCATCGAGGCCGGCGCGGACATCATCAAGGTCGGTGTGGGCCCGGGCGCCATGTGCACCACCCGCATGATGACCGGCGTGGGCCGCCCGCAGTTCTCCGCGGTGCTCGAGTGCGCCGCCGAGGCGAAGAAGTACGGCAAGCACGTCTGGGCCGACGGTGGCGTCCGTCACCCGCGCGACGTCGCCATGGCGCTCGCCGCCGGTGCCTCCAACGTCATGATCGGCTCCTGGTTCGCCGGCACCTACGAGTCCCCGGGCGACCTGCAGCAGTCCGCCGACGGCCGGCTGTACAAGGAGAGCTTCGGCATGGCCTCCGCCCGCGCCGTGCGCAACCGCACGTCCGAGGAGTCCGCGTACGACCGGGCGCGCAAGGGCCTGTTCGAGGAGGGCATCTCCACCTCCCGCATGTTCCTCGACCCGACCCGCCCGGGCGTCGAGGACCTGATCGACTCGATCATCGCGGGCGTCCGCTCCTCCTGCACCTACGCCGGTGCCGCCTCCCTGGAGGAGTTCGCCGAGCGGGCCGTCGTCGGTGTCCAGAGCGCCGCCGGCTACGCCGAGGGCAAGCCGCTGCACGCCAGCTGGCAGTAATCCGCCACCAGCGCCGAGGGGCGCGTCCCGGTTCGCCGGGGCGCGCCCCTTTCGCATGCCCGCGCACAGGCGCTCCGGGCTCGCCGGTAGGTCGATTTCCGGCCGTCTTCGCCACCTTCGGCCGCACCCCGGCCGACGTGCCCTTTTCCGCCCCGTGTACCGATTCATTACCCGACGTGCAACGATCATCCGCTCTTGCGCAGCGCACGCAATGATCGAACGCGCATACGCAATAATGGTGCATTACGAGCGCGGACCCTCACCTCGTAGGGTCTGCGCAGAACGTGGAGTGGCGGATACCGCTTGCTCGGCGGTACCCCCTCCAAACGGGTTTGCTCTGCCATGCCGGCGCGCCCGTGGGGCACCGCCGCGGCCGCCGCCCGACGACCGACCGGTACCCCCCGACCGGCAGTCCTGAACGGAGCGACCCAGTGTTGGACCAAGGCACAGCGCCCCCCGCCACCGGTGAGAAGCAGCGCACCCCGCTGCCGACCGCCGGCTTCGGTGCCCGCATGATGCGGCGCAAGCCCGTCGAGCGCCTGGTCGCCGAGGGCGGCCAGGGCGAAGGCGGCACCCTGCGCCGCTCGCTCGGCATGTGGCAGCTGACGATGATCAGCATCGGCGCCACGCTGGGCACGGGCATCTTCGTCGTCCTCGGCAACGCCGTTCCCGACGCCGGCCCGGCCGTCGTGATCTCGTTCGTCCTGGCGGGCCTGACCGCGCTGTTCTCGGCCCTGTCCTACGCCGAGCTCGCCGGCACCATCCCGGTCTCCGGCTCCTCGTACTCCTACGCCTACGCCACCCTCGGCGAGGTCATCGCCTGGGTCTGCGGCTGGTGCCTGATCCTCGAGTACGGCGTCTCCGTCGCGGCCGTCGCCGTCGGCTGGGGCCAGTACCTCAACGAGCTCCTCGAAGGCACCATCGGCGTCACCATCCCCGCGTGGATGGCCAACCCGCCCGGTGTCGACGGCGGCGTCTTCAACCTGCCCGCCCTGCTCGTCGTGCTGCTGTGCATGGCGTTCCTGCTCGGCGGCGCCAAGGAGAGCGCCCGCGCCAACACCATCATGGTCGGCGTGAAGATCGCGGCCCTGCTGCTGTTCTGCGCCGTGGCCTTCACCGGCATCAAGGCCGGCAACTACAGCCCCTTCATGCCGCTCGGCCTGGGCGGTGTGAGCGCCGCCGGCGCCACGCTGTTCTTCAGCTACATCGGCTTCGACGCCGCCTCCACGGCGGGCGAGGAGGCCAAGGACCCCAAGCGGGACCTGCCCAAGGCCATCATGCTCTCGCTGCTGATCGTCACCGCGCTGTACGTGCTGGTGGCGGCCATCGCGGTCGGCGCCATGCCGTGGAACCAGTTCAAGGACTCCGAGGCCGCGCTCGCCGGCATCATGAAGGACGTCACCGGCCACGGCTACTGGGCCGTCTTCCTCGCCGCCGGCGCCGTCATCGCCATCGCGAGCGTGGTGCTGACCGTCCTCTACGGCCAGACCCGCATCCTGTTCGCGATGTCCCGCGACGGCCTGGTGCCGCGGACGTTCGCCAAGGTCAGCCGCAACGGCGTGCCGGTGTCCAACACCGTGATCGTCTCCGCCTTCTGCGGCATCCTCGCCGCAGTGGTCCCGCTCGGCCAGCTGGCGGACGCGACCAGCATCGGCACGCTCTTCGCCTTCGGCCTGGTCAACATCGCCGTCATCGTGCTCCGCTTCACCCGCCCCGGGATGAAGCGCAGCTTCCAGGTACCGCTTTCGGGTAGGCGTGTGAAGCTGTTCGGCCTGACGCTGCCGCTGGCGCCGGTCTTCCCGGCGATCGGCTTCGCGATGTGCGTCTACATGATGTTCAGCCTGGACGTCGTGACGTGGGAGGTCTTCCTCGGCTGGATGGCCGTCGGCCTGGTCATCTACTTCGCCTACGGCATGCGCAACTCCCGCCTGGTCAAGGCCGCCGCCGAGGCGGAGGGCAAGGCCGAGGAGACGGCCGACGCGAAGGAGCAGGCGAAGGCCGGCGAGAAGGAGCAGGTCAAGGTCGCCTCCGAGGCCGCCTCGAAGGCCGGCGACAACGCAGGGGCGAAGGCCGCCTCGAAGGCCGGCGCGGCCAAGAAGCCCGCTGCCAAGAAGGCCGCCGCCCGGAAGCCGGCCGCCCGGTCGACCGGGTCGACCGCCCGCAAGGGCACGCGCGGGACCGCGCAGAAGTCGGCACAGAAGACCGCACAGAAGACCGCGCAGAAGACCGCGCAGAAGTCCTCGCGAACGGCCGCGAAGCCGACGACCGGGAAGACCGGGAACAAGGCGGAGAAGCGCCCCGAAAAGGGCGCCGGGGCCGCCGACGCGGCGAAGTGATCTCCGCCGGGTCACCCCTATGATCGCCAGCTGCCGGGTCCGCCGTACGGGCCCGGCAGCACGCGTATCGGGAGGGGATCCGATGAGCACCAGCCAGCTCCTGCTGACCGGCGACCGCCTGGCCCTGGGCATGCCCCGGGACGAGATGCTCACCGAGTACCACAGATGGGAGACCGACCCCGGCACCGTCCTCGGCCGGGGCGCCCGCTTCCCCCGCACCTGGGAGGCCCGGGCGGAGGAGTGGGACCGCGAGCTGGACGACCGCGACCACGTGCGCTTCGAGATCGTGCGGCTGAAGGACAAGCAGCCGGTCGGGCTGACCGCGCTGCGGGTGGACGCCCGGGAGCACCGGGCGGAGTTCACGATCCTGCTGGCCCCCTCCTACCGCGGCAAGCGCTTCGCCGAGGAGGCCACCCGCCTCACCCTGGACTGGGCCTTCCACCTGGGCGCGCTGCGCGCGGTCTGGCTGCGGGTGCTGGAGCCCAACCGGGCCGCGATCACGGCCTTCGAGAAGGCCGGATTCCGGCCGACCGGCCGCTTTCGCAAATCGGGCCACTGGCTGGGGCAGTACGTCGACGAAGTGCTGATGGACGCCCTGCCCGACGAGTTTCCCGGGCCCTCGGCCATGGTCAGTGCGCTCGGCAGCTGAAGGCCGGTCGGCCGCTGTCGGGTCGGGCACCCGGCCGGGTACGTGATCTACTGCTCGTAGCAGCAGAGGTTACCCGGAGAAAAGTGATCCACCCGCCGTGCGATTGAACGAGCTCGACGAACGCATCGTGCATGCCCTGGCCGAGGACGCCAGGCGCTCCTACGCCGACATCGGCGCGGAGATCGGCCTGTCGGCACCCGCCGTCAAGAGGCGCGTGGACAGGCTGCGCGCCGAGGGCGCCATCACCGGCTTCACCGTCCGCGTCGACCCCGCCGCCCTGGGCTGGGAGACGGAGGGCTTCATCGAGCTGTACTGCCGCCGCAACACCTCGCCCGACGCCATCCACCGGGGCCTGTCGCGCTACCCGGAGGTGGCCTCGGCCTCCACCGTCACCGGTGAGGCCGACGCCCTCGTCCAGATCTTCGCCTCCGACATGCGGCACTTCGAGCGGGTGCTGGAGCGGATCGCGGGGGAGCCGTTCGTGGAGCGCACCAAGTCGGTGCTGGTGCTCTCGCCCCTGCTGCGCCGCTTCAGCTCCGGCGCGCCGTCCTAGGGCACGTCCGGCGCGCATCGCGCTGCGCCCCGTAGGGCGCGGGGAACTGCGCGACAAGCCACGACGCGCCCGTAGATCGAACGCCGCCCCGCGCCCCTGACGGGACGGTCCTCACCGGACGAAGCGCGAGACGCCGCCGCCGTCGTCCAGCCGCTTGATGCGCTGCTGGGCGGCGTACGCGGCGGCCGGGTAGCGCGGGTCGGGCCGCAGTGCGTACTCCCGCAGGCACGCCTCGGTGAACTTCACGACGTGCTCGTCGCCGTGCTCCACGGCCCGGGCGCCCAGCTCGTCGATCGGCGGCAGGTCCGCCGCCTCGGCGCGCCAGGCGTCGGTGCCCTCGCCGCGCCGGTCGGTCGTCATGCACAGCAGGAAGCCGACCTGGACCTGCCACAGGGCGGCCAGCGTGGGCTCGTACAGCTCGTGCGGCAGGTGCGGCAGCACCAGGCGGGCGGCGGCGGGCGCGGTGACGCCGTGGACCAGCGGTACGGGGAAGACCTCCGGGTGCCCGAGGTAGACGTCGGCGAACTGCACCGTCATCTCGCTCAGCAGCCGCGGCGCCTGCTGCGGGGCGAGCCGGACGAGCGCCTCGCTGTAGCCGTCGAGGTCGCCGAGCGAGGCGAAGCGCCGCCGGAACATGTCGGGCCCCGGGGTGCCGTGCTCCGGTGTGCGGGGGAGGGCGGCGACGGCCGACGGCACGTCGTGCGTGCCGCCCAGCCGTGGCCGGCCCGGCAGCTCGGTGTAGCGCGCGGCCCAGTACGCCAGCCCCCGCGCCAGCTCGTCCAGCTGCAGCCGGGTGGGCTCGCCGGCCGCGTACAGGCCGCGCACCGCGTGCGCCGTGCGGATCAGGCCGTGGGTCAGGCCGGCGAACAGGCCGGGCAGCAGGCGCGGCCACCAGCGCACCAGCACCTCGCGCCAGGGGGCCTCGGCCAGCTCGCGCACGAACAGGCGCTCCCAGTCGCCGGCCCGCTCGAAGGCGCCCAGGGCCGGGCGCCAGGACGCCTCGTCGGCCGGGTCCAGGGCGAAACGGGCGGCGGGCGGCTCGTGGTGCTCCACGGCACGGCGGTAGCGCTCGACCCAGCGGCCCACCTCGTCGCCGTGGCCGAGCACGGCGACCGCCTCGGCGCCCATGGGGCCGTGATTGGCCAGGTCGGCGCCCTGGCCCCGCTCGTACCCGAGATCGTCCAAGCGTTCCAGGGCCTCGTTGACCGCATCGGTGTAGCTGATCGACGGCATGGGGATGCACCTTTCGGAGAGCCGAACTGTTTGGATTTCCGAACCATCTAGACTCGCAGTATGCCGCACCGCAACGACACGGGGGAAGCGCCCCGGACGCCGAGCCCCGCCGAGCTCGAAGTCATCGCCCTCGTACCGCAGTTGGAGCCCTTCTTCCGGAAGTCCGTGGTGCACGACCAGATGCCCCCGATGCTGCTGGAGGCCATGGAGTCGGGCGGCCTGACCGCCCGGCACGGGGCCGTGCTGCCCCATCTGTTGGCCGGAGTGCCGCTGACGGTCGGCGAGATCGCCGGCCGGCTGAAGGTCTCGCTGCCCACCGCGAGCGAACTCGTGGGGGCACTGAGCCGGGCGGGCATCGTGCGGCGCGCGGAGGACCCGGCGAACCGGCGCCGGGTCCTGGTCACCCTCGCCGAGGAGTACCGCGGGGCGGTCGAGACGTTCCTCGGCCGGCGCATGGAACCGCTGCTGCGCGTGCTGGACGAGCTCGGCGCCCAGGAGCGGGCCGGCTTCCTGGCCGGCATGGAGGCATGGGTGCGCGCAGTGCGCAGCGCCCCGTAGGGGCGCGTGCAGGGCGTGTCCGGCGGATCATGCGGTGCCCCGTAAGGGGCGCGGGGAACTGCGCGACAAGCCACGACGTGCCCGCAGTCGACCCCCGGGGGTGGCGTGTCAGCTGCGGGCCGTCGCCGGCTGATCGCGCAGTTCCCCGCGCCCCTTACGGGGCGCCGTGGTGGCGCGTGACGAAGATCCGCCGGACACGGCTAGGCGCGGCACTTCGTCTGCGGGCGCATCGTGGCTGGTCGCGCAGTTCCCCGCGCCCCTTGCGGGGCGCCGTGGAGAAGGGCGGGAAAGGCGGAAGACCGCGCGCAACGAATCGCCGCCGGGGTGGAAAAACACGCAACGAATCGCGCGGCTGCGCGCAACGTCGATGCCTTGTACCGGCCGGTTACCGGACCGTACCGTCTTCTCAATTCGCCCATCCGCCCCGGAGAGGACCGCATGACGCCGCTGCGCATCGCGCTGTACCAAGGCCCCAGCGGCGTTCCCTCCGCCCTTGCCGACAGCCTCGACGCCCTGTCCGCCGCCGCCCGGCGGGCCGCTGCCGCCGGCGCCCGGCTGCTGCTGACGAACGAGCTGTTCCTGACCGGGTACGCCCTCGGCTCCGCCGTCCGCGACCTGGCCGAGCCCGCCGACGGGCCGTCCGCCCGGGCCGTGGCCCGCATCGCGGCCGAGCACGGCATCGCCATCGGCTACGGCTACCCCGAGCGCGACGGCGAGGCGGTCTTCAACACCCTGGGCCTCGTGGGCCCCGACGGGGCCCCGCTCGCCACGTACCGCAAGACGCACCTGTTCGGCGAGTACGAGACGACCTGCTTCACCCCCGGCGAGGACCTCGTCGTCCAGGCCGACCTCGACGGCGTCCGCCTCGGCCTGCTGATCTGCTACGACGTGGAGTTCCCCGAGACCGTACGGGCCCATGCGCTGGCCGGCACCGAGCTGCTGCTCGTGCCCACCGCCCTGATGCGGCCCTACGAGATCGTCCCGCAGACGATCGTCCCGGCCCGGGCCTGGGAGAGCCAGCTCTACATCGCCTACGTCAACCGTTGCGGCGACGAGGGTGAGTTCACCTTCGCGGGGCTGTCCTGCCTCGCCTCGCCCGACGGGACCGTACGGGCGCGGGCCGGCGCGGGCGAGGACCTGATCCTCGCCGATGTGGACCCGCGGCTGCTCGCCGCGTCCCGCGCCGAGAACACCTACCTGAGCGACCGCCGCCCCGGCCTGTACACCTCGCTCACCTGAACCCGGGGTCGTCCCCCCGCCGCCCCCTCGACACCCCCTGCCAGTAGGAGAGTCCAGCCGATGACGTCCACGGTGCCCCCCGCCGCCCACGACGAGCACGAGCAGGCCCAGCCCGCCCTGCCGCCGATCACCATGTTCGGCCCGGACTTCCCGTTCGCGTACGACGACTTCCTCGCCCACCCGGCGGGCCTGGGCCAGGTGCCGGCCACCGAGCACGGCACCGAGGTCGCCATCATCGGCGGTGGACTGTCCGGCATCGTGGCCGCCTACGAGCTGATGAAGATGGGCCTCAAGCCCGTCGTCTACGAGGCGGACCAGATCGGCGGACGGCTGCGGACCGTCGGTTTCGAGGGGTGCGACGACGAGCTGACGGCCGAGATGGGCGCGATGCGCTTCCCGCCGTCCTCCACCGCCTTCCAGCACTACATCGACCTGGTGGACCTGCAGACCAAGCCGTTCCCCAACCCGCTCGCGCCCGACACCCCCTCGACCGTCGTCGACCTCAAGGGCGAGTCGCACTACGCGGAGACCATCGACGACCTGCCGCAGGTCTACCGCGACGTGGCCACCGCGTGGAACGCCTGCCTGGAGGAGGGTGCCGACTTCTCCGACATGAACCGGGCCATGCGCGAGCGCGACGTGCCGCGCATCCGCGAGATCTGGGCCAAGCTGGTCGAGAAGCTCGACAACCAGACCTTCTACGGCTTCCTGTGCGAGTCGGAGGCCTTCAAGTCCTTCCGGCACCGCGAGATCTTCGGCCAGGTCGGCTTCGGCACCGGCGGTTGGGACACCGACTTCCCCAACTCCATCCTGGAGATCCTGCGCGTCGTCTACACCGAGGCCGACGACCACCACCGCGGCATCGTCGGCGGCAGCCAGCAGCTGCCGCTGCGCCTGTGGGAGCGCGAGCCCGAGAAGATCGTCCACTGGGCGCAGGGCACCTCGCTGTCCTCCCTGCACGGCGGCGCGCCGCGCCCGGCCGTGACCCGGCTGCACCGCACCGCCGGCAACCGCATCACGGTCACCGACGCGGCCGGCGACATCCGCACCTACCGGGCGGCGATCTTCACCGCCCAGTCCTGGATGCTGCTGTCGAAGATCGAGTGCGACGACTCGCTCTTCCCGATCGACCACTGGACGGCGATCGAGCGCACCCACTACATGGAGTCGTCCAAGCTCTTCGTGCCCGTGGACCGGCCGTTCTGGCTGGACAAGGACGAGGAGACCGGCCGGGACGTCATGTCGATGACGCTCACCGACCGCATGACCCGCGGCACCTACCTGCTGGACAACGGCCCCGACAAGCCCGCCGTGATCTGCCTGTCGTACACCTGGTGCGACGACAGCCTCAAGTGGCTGCCGCTGTCGGCGAACGAGCGCCTGGAGGTCATGCTCAAGTCGCTCGGCGAGATATACCCGAAGGTCGACATCCGCAAGCACATCATCGGCAACCCGGTGACGGTCTCCTGGGAGAACGAGCCCTACTTCATGGGCGCGTTCAAGGCCAACCTGCCCGGCCACTACCGCTACCAGCGGCGCCTGTACACCCACTTCATGCAGGACCGGCTGCCGGAGGACAAGCGGGGCATCTTCCTCGCGGGCGACGACATCTCCTGGACGGCCGGCTGGGCCGAGGGCGCGGTGCAGACGGCGCTCAACGCGGTGTGGGGCGTGATGCACCAGCTCGGCGGCGCCACCGACCCGACCAACCCCGGCCCCGGTGACGTCTACGACGAGATCGCCCCGGTCGAGCTGCCGGAGGACTGAGAAGCCGGTGGGTGCCTGCTCATCCCAGGGGGGTGAGCAGGCATCTGCCCACCATGCCCACGCTGGCGTCCACCCGGTCGGTGAACTCCTCCACCACGTCCGGCAGGTGGCGCACCGCCCACAGCGTGCGGAAGGACGCCCACGCCGCGCCGCGCGCGGCCTCCAGCGTCCAGGAGCCGACCAGGTGGGTGAGCGGATCGGCGACGTCCAGCAGGTCGGGGCCGGGCATCAGCTCCTCGCGGATCCGCTCCTCCATCGCCACCAGCATCGCGCCGATGCGGCGGAAGTCCGGTTGCAGGGCCCGCGGCTCGGTGTCCAGCACCCGGCAGGTCTCCAGCAGGGCCAGGGCCAGGTCGTGCCCGATGTGGGCGTTGATCCCCGCGAGGGCGAACTGCAGGGGCTGCACGGCCGGGTGGCCACGCAGCTGGAACAGCGGCTGCCAGCAGGCGGGCTGCCGCCGGCCGAGGGACGCCTGGTCGACGGCGTGCAGATAGCGCTTGGCGAAGCGGACGTCCAGCTCGGCCGCCGCCCGCCCGTCGCCGAACTCCCCGGCTGCGGCCCGGCGGCCGACCTCCTCGGTGACCGACAGGTACACCCGGTTGAACACGGCCACGCCGTCCCGCGGCGGCAGCGCGGCCCGGAGCCCGCGCATGCGCTCCAGCACCCCGTCGATACCGGTCGGCGGTGCCGGCTGTGCCCGCATGATCGTCATAAGCACAGAGTGACAGCTGAACACGGAGCGTAGGCGAATGGGTCCCCGAATTAATCAGAAGGGGTGACCGTCCCCCGCTCCTCCTCGACCGGGTCGTAGCTGCTCGTGCCCTCGTCCAGCAGCGGCTCCTGCTGCTTCATGTGGGCCGGGGCCAGGGCACGCAGCACGTGGTAGCCGGAGAGCACCACGATCGTGCCGAGCGCGATGCCGCTCAGCTCGAAGGAGCTGGAGAACTTCAGGCTCACCCCGCCGATGCCGATGATGATGCCCGCCGCGACCGGCACCAGGTTCAGCGGGTTGCGCAGGTCGACCTTGTTGTGCACCCAGATCTGCGCGCCCAGCAGGCCGATCATGCCGTACAGGATGACGGTGATCCCGCCGAGCACGCCGCCCGGCACGGCCGCGACGACGGCGCCGAACTTGGGGCAGACGCCGAAGAGCAGCGCGAACAGGGCCGCGGCCCAGTAGGCGGCGGTGGAGTAGACGCGGGTGGCGGCCATGACGCCGATGTTCTCCGAGTACGTGGTGTTGGCCGGGCCGCCGACCGCCGTGGAGAGCATGGTGGCGGCGCCGTCCGCGGCGATGGCCACGCCCAGCTGGTCGTCCAGCCGGTCCCCGGTCATCTCGCCGACCGCCTTGACGTGCCCGGCGTTCTCCGCGATCAGGGCGATGACCACCGGCAGGGCCACCAGCGCCGCGGACCAGCCGAAGCTCGGCGCGTGCAGGGAGGGCAGGCCGATCCAGTCCGCCTTGCCCACGCCCGACAGGTCCAGGCGCCAGTGGTCGACGGCCTCCGTGCCGCCGTTGACCGAGTGGATCCTTCCGAAGATGCGGTCGAGCGCCCACGAGAGCGCGTAGCCGAAGAGCAGACCCAGGAAGATGGCGATGCGCGACCAGAAGCCGCGCAGGCACACCACCGCCAGCCCGGTGACCAGCATGGTCAGCAGCGCCGTCCACTGGTCCTGCGGCCAGTACGTGCGCGCCGTGACCGGGGCGAGGTTGAATCCGATCAGCATCACCACGGCGCCGGTGACCACCGGCGGCATCGCCGCGTGGATGATCCGCGCGCCGAAGCGGTGCACCACCAGGCCGCTGAGCAGCAGTGCCCCGCCGACCACGAAGATCGCCCCGGTGACGGCGGCGGTGCCGCCGCCCTGGGCCCGGATGATGGCCGCCACGCCGACGAAGGACAGGCTGCAGCCCAGGTAGCTGGGCACCCGGCCGCGCGTCGCCAGCAGGAAGAGGATCGTGGCGACGCCCGACATCATGATGGCGAGGTTCGGGTCGAGACCCATCAGAACGGGCGCAACGAACGATGCGCCGAACATGGCGACCACGTGCTGGGCGCCCAGGCCCGCCGTGCGCGGCCAGGAGAGCCGTTCATCCGGTCGGACGACGGCCCCGGGTGCGGGCGTGCGCCCGTCGCCGTGCAGGGTCCAGCGCACGCCCAGGCCCATGTCTTGCTCCCATTGTTCGAGGTGGTGGGGGTGATGATCCGCATCATGCTACGGCCGGGCCGCGGCCCGGCCGGCCGGACCGGCTGCCGGAGCCGGCCGTGGGCCGCCAGGCGTGTTGCTGCGATCGGCTCAGAAAACAGCTCGTAGGGCTGTATGACCGCAAGGGGCGGCTGTTTCCCGCTTTCCGGGAGGTATGAGTCTCATTGTCCGATTTCCTGCAATTCAGGAGACACACATGCGCAAGCACGTCGGCCGCACTGCGGCCGCTGCGATCATCGCCGCCGCAACCGTTGTTCCGGTCGCCGGTATCGCTCAGGCCGCGCCCCAGATCGCGTCCGGCAACCAGACCTGGACCTGGGACGACGACCACGACGGCGACCGGGACCGCGACCACGGCCGCAAGGACCGTGACCGCGACCGCGACCACGGCCGGGACAAGGGCCGCGACCGCGACCGCGACTGCGACCACGGCCGCAAGGACCGTGACCGCGACCGCGACCACGGCCGGGACAAGGGCCGCGACCGGGACCGGGACCGCGACCACGGCCGCAAGGACCGTGACCGCGACCGCGACAACTGCGACCACGGCCGCCGCGACCGCGACCGCGACCGGGACCGGGACAACTGCGACCACGGCCGCCGTCACCACGACGACTGCGACCACGGCCGCCGCCACGGTGGCTGGAGCAGCTGGACCCGCACCTACGACCGCTGGGGCTGGGGCGGCTGGGGTGGCATCTGGAACGGCAGCTGGAACAAGCACCACGGCGGTGGCTGGGGCGACTGGGGTAACTGGGGCGGTTGGGGTGGCTGGGGCGGCCACGACGACTGCGACCGCCACGGCGGCCACGGCGGCCACGGTGGTCACGGCGGCCACGGCGGCCACGGCGGCTGGGGTGGCGGCTGGGGCGACCACAACCGCTGGGGCGGCGGCCACGACGACTGCGACCGCTGGGGCGGTGGCGGGCGTCACCACCGCAAGGACGACTGCGACGACGACGACAAGTGGGGCGGCCACCACCGCCACCACGGCGACTGCAACCGCAGCAGCTGGCGCAGCAGCAGCTGGCACAACTGGGGCATCGTGAAGTAATGCGACCCCGGCGCGCCTGAAAGTCCCCCTCCACCGCGGGCCGTGGCCGCACCCTCCGGGGTACGGCTCACGGCCCGCGGCGGTGCGCGCACACCGCCGAGGCGGGACGCCCGGCCGTCAGCGGCGGCGGACGGCCGGGCCGGTACGGGGCGCCGTGGCACGGCGGGCGGGGGCGCGCAGGACGCCCGCGCCCGCCACCAGCCCCGCACCGCACGCCGTCACCACGGCGAACGACACCACCAACGACGTTGCACCGGCGATCTGGCCGATGACGGCCGGGGCCACCAGGCCCGAGGTGTAGGTGACGGTCGCCACGCCCGCTATCGCCCGGCTGGGATCCGGCCCGCTGTGGCCGGCCGCGGCGAAGGCCAGCGGCACCACGACCGCGATGCCCAGACCCATCAGGCCGAAACCGGCGAAGGCCGGCACGGGCGAGCCGGCCAGCACGACCAGCACGCCGCCCAGCGTCGCCAGCGCGCCCCCGGCCCGTACGGTCCGTACGGGCCCCAAGCGGCGCACCGCCGCGTCCCCTGCCAGCCGGGCCGCGGCCATCGTGCAGGCGAAGGCGGTGGTGCAGCCCGCCGCGACGCCGGCGTCGGTGCCCACGACGTCGCGCAGGTAGACCGCGGCCCAGTCCAGGCCCGCGCCCTCGGCGAAGACCGCGCAGAAGCCGACCGCCCCGATCGCCAGCGCCGAGCGCGGCGGCAGCGCGAACCGGGGCGGCGCCGGCTCGTGCTCCGCGGCGCGCACGTCCGGCGCCCCGTGGCAGGCGACCAGGCCCGCCGCGGCCAGCACCGCGGCCGCCAGGGCGAGATGCACCCGGGCGTCCGTGCCGGCGTGCGCGGCGACGGTGCCCACCGCCGAGCCGGCCAGCGCGCCCGCGCTCCACATGCCGTGCAGCCCCGACATGATGGAGCGGCCCAGCTGCTCCTCGGTGCGCACCCCGAGCGCGTTCATCGCCACGTCCGCCATCCCGGACGTCGCCCCGTACAGCGCCAGCGCCCCGCACAGGGCGGGCACGCCGGGGGAGAGGGCCGGCAGCGCGAGGGAGGCGCACCACAGGAGGAGCAGGGCGCGCAGCGCCGTCCGCGAGCCGTAGCGGTGGCTGACCCGCCCCGCGAGCGGCATGGCGAGCGAGGCGCCGATCGCGGGGAAGGCCAGCGCCAGCCCGAGTGCCCCGGCGCCGGCGCCGGTGTGCTCCTGCAGCCACGGGATGCGGGTCGCGAAGCTGCCGGTGACCGCGCCGTGGACGGCGAAGACGGCGGCCATGGCGATACGGGCGCGCTGCGCGCTGCTGCTGCCCATGCGGCTCCTCCCCGGACCGGCGCACCGGGCCCCGCGTCCCTCAGCAGGTTCCCAGGTCCTGCCACACCCCCCACTCGCCGGTGGTGCCGGGCTCCTCGCCCTGCGTCCACCATTTCGCCTTCCAGGTACGGGACTTCCAGGAGACCGTGGCACCGCCACTGTAGGCGCTCGCCCGGTCCCAGGAGGGCGCGGCGCAGCTTCCACCGGTGGGCGTGGCCGTCGGCGTCGCAGTGGGTGTCGCGGTGGGCGTCGCCGTGGGTGTCGCGGTGGGTGTCGGCGTCGGGCCGCCGGGGTCGACCACGGTGGTGCCGCGGGCGAGGTCGCCGGCCAGGGCGTACGTGCTGCCGCCGAAGGTCACGCTCCAGTTGGAGGGCGTGGTGGCCGGCAGGTAGTACGTCAGGTCCACGACGGCGGTGGCACCGGGCGCGATCGACTGGTACGCGGGCAGGGTCACCGACACCCGGTGGTAGTCGCCCTTGAGGCCGCCGATGTTGTTGGGAGCGGTGTGGTCACTGCGAATGACCTTCAGCCCCCAGCCCGACTGGTCCTTGGCGTTCCCGGGCGCCGAGGTGCCGTAGTCGAACTGGAACTCCGCACCGCCCGGGACGGTCGCCCTGGTGCGGTTGGTGATGCGCAGCTTGGGCGTGATGGGGTAGTTGGAGTCGCCGAGCGGGAAGTCGGTGAGGGCCACGTCGATGTCGAGAGCCTTCTCCGGCAGGTCGGTGGTGGCCCGCCGGGCGCCGTAGCCGGGCGCGGCCCTGAAGGCGTCGTACAGGGCGTTCGTCAGGGTCGAGCCGGGCTCGTACTGGCCCTTGGCCGCGTTCCAGCCGTAGTCGCCGGCCAGTTCCCAGATCATCGTGCCGCCCAGGCCCTTGTCGACGACGTAACGCGCCTTGGCCTGCACCGACTGCTCGTCCTCGGTGGACAGGAACACCTTCTTCTCGGCGTTCCACAGCCAGGGGGCGGTCAGGGTGGTGTCGTAGTGGCGGGTGTAGCTGCCGGTGAGCTTGGTGCCGGCGGGGAAGCCGAAGCGGGTCAGGTAGTCGCCCGCGATGCCCTTCTCCAGGTTCTTCGCGTGCCACATCGGGTTGGAGCCGGCGGGCGACTCCTTGCCGTCGTCGTCCTTGTCGTTCCAGATGTTGTCGATGCCCACCGCGCCGTCGCCGCAGGACGTCAGCCCCGAGCCGGCCGGGCACGAGGCGGCCTTGGCCGTGCCCCACAGCCCGTCCGTGCCGCCGGTGACGTTCTTCCAGCCGCGCGTGTAGTACGGCAGCCCGAGGTTGATGCGCCCGGGCGGCAGGGCGCCGCGGAAGTAGTGGTGGGCCCAGTCGCCGTTGAGGTAGCCGATGCCGCCGCACTGCGCGGTGCCGTAGACGCCCCACTTGGCGAGCTCGGCGTCCTTGCCGTCGTCGTACAGCGCCGCGTTGGGGCCGACGAACTCGTTCCAGGCGCCGTGCAGGTCGTAGGACATGACGTTGACGTAGTCCAGGTACTTCGTGGCCTGGTAGGTCTCCATGCCGCGCAGCAGGTAGCCGGAGGACGGTGCGGCGACCGACAGCAGATAGTGCCGGCCGTCGGCGGCGCCCGCCCGGTCGAGCTTCTCGCGCAGGGACTTCAGCAGGGCCGTGTAGCCCCGGTTGAGGCCACCGCGCCGGGCGTTGGCCAGCGCCCAGTCCTTCGGGTGGCCGGCGTCCTTCATCGACGTGGGGTACTCGTAGTCGATGTCGACGCCGTTGAAGCCGTACTTGCGGACGAAGGCGACGGCGGAGTCGGCGAAGGTGTCGATGCCGCCCTGGTTGACCGAGCCGTCGGCGTTCGTCGCGGTCTTGTAGAAGCCGCCGGAGGCGACGCGCTTGCCGTTCTCGTCGATGTACCCGCCGGTCTCCGCCCAGCCGCCCACGGAGATGAGCGTCTTCACCTGGGGGTGGAGCTTTTTGTACTTGGTGAGCAGGTTGAAGTGGCCCTGGTAGGGCAGGACCGGGTCCATCTCGGCGCCCGGCACCCCCGGCCAGGTCATGCCGGTGGCGGGATTGCCCGGTCCGTCGGCGCCGACCGATATCCGGTCGTCCGGGCCGACGTGCGCGAAGGCGTAGTTGAGGTGGGTGACCTTGTCCCAGGGGATGTCGGGGGCGAGGTAGGCGGGGGTGCCGTCCTTGCCGGTGCGCCACCCGGTGAAGTAGCCGATGACGCGGCGCTGGTGGTCGGGGCCCATCTTCTCGCGGCCGGCAGCGTCGTAGACCGAACAGTAGGGGACGTCGACGCCGGGGGTGCGGTAGAGGCCGTCGGGGCGACAGGAGGACTGGTCCTCCGCCTGCGAGGCGGTCGCCGGCAGGGCGGCGACGATCAGTCCGGCGAGTGCGGCGCCGGCCGACGCGAGGGCGGCGGCGCGTCTGCGGCGCAGGCCGATGGTGCTCTTTCGGGACAACACGAGCGTTCCTCCAGTGGGGGGCTCTTGCCAGAGCTGTGCGTGGGGGGCTTGCGACGTGCTGTGGCCCGTGGTGTGCGCGCACCGCCGGGCCGTACTCCTCGGAGGTGTGGCAGAGGTTAAGAGGACTAGACCAGTGCGTCAATAGGTCTGGACCAGGATGTGGAAGGCTGCGAGGCGGAGTGTGAGTCCGCGCACGGTGTCAAGTCCCCATGGACATCGCGGCGCAGCTCGGCGTACGCTCGATGGCAGCCGGACCCGCATCGGAAGTCGCAGGTCAGGCGCCATGTACCCTTAATTGATCCATCACACGCAGCGCACTCCGGGGTCGGTGAAAGTCCGAACCGGCGGTTACAGTCCGCGACCCGGCCGCAGCCAGCGGCCGGTTGACCAGGTGAAATTCCTGGACCGACGGTTAAAGTCCGGATGGGAGGCAGTGCGCGGCGGGCATGCGACGGCACACCGCCACCGGTGACCGCGCGGGCACCCCCTTCTGCGGGGACCCGTGTGTCCTCTCCCGGCGTGCGAGCTGCCGTCGTCGTGTACCCGCTTCTTCGTCGTCCCGTACGACAGCCCCGGAGTCCGTTGCCCGACGAGGCAGGAGGACCCCGGTGGCCACCGCTACCGAAGCCGAGGCGATGCGACGCGCCATCGCGCTCGCCTCCCGCGCCCTCGGTTCCACCAGCCCCAACCCCGTCGTCGGCTGCGTCGTCCTCGACGCCCAGGGCCGCACGGCCGGCGAGGGCTGGCACCGGCGGGCCGGCGGCCCGCACGCCGAGGTGGCCGCCCTGCGCGCCGCCGCCGAGGCCGGCCGCGACGTCCGCGGCGGCACCGCCGTCGTCACCCTGGAGCCCTGCAACCACCCCGGTCGCACCGGCCCCTGCGCCCAGGCGCTCGTCGACGCCGGCATCGCCCGCGTCGTCTACGCCGTCGCCGACCCCAACCCCACCGCCTCCGGCGGCGCCGCCACCCTGGCCGCCGCCGGCGTGCGCACCGAGGGCGGACTGCTCGCCGACGAGGCCGCCGCCGGCAACGCCGCCTGGCTCACCTCCGTCCTGCACGGCCGCCCCTTCGTCACCTGGAAGTACGCCGCCACCCTCGACGGGCGCAGCGCCGCCGCCGACGGCACCAGCCGCTGGATCACCTCGGCCGCCTCCCGCGCCGACGTGCACCGGCTGCGCGCCGAGGCCGACGCCGTCGTCGTCGGCTCCGGCACGCTGCGCGCCGACGACCCGCACCTGGCCGTGCGCGGCGGCGTCCTCGACGAGCGCGAGGTCACCCAGCCGCTGCGGGTCGTCGTCACCACCGACGCCGCCGTCAGGCCCGGCGCCCGCGTGCTCGACGACGCCGCCCCCACCCTGATCGCCGTGGCCGAGGACGCCGACGCCCGGCACCTGGCCGGCACCGGCACCGTCCGCCTGCCGCGCGCCGCCGACGGCGCCGGGCTGGACGTCCGCGCCCTGCTCGCCGCCCTGCACGCCCGCGGCGTGTGCTCGGTCCTGCTGGAGGGCGGCCCGACGCTCGCCGGCGCCTTCCTGGCCGCCGGCGCCGTCGACCGCGTCGTCGGCTATCTCGCCCCCGCCCTGCTCGGCGCCGGACCGGCCGCCCTCGGCCACGCCGGCATCGGCACCGTCGCCGAGACCCTGCGGCTCGACGTCACCGACGTCACCCGGCTCGGCCCCGACCTGCGCATCACCGCCACCCCCCGCACCACCGCCCCCACTGCCGCACCCACTCCCACCGCCACCGCCACCGCCACCGAGGAGATCTGACGTGTTCACCGGAATCGTCGAGGAACTGGGCGAGGTCGTCGCCGTCGAGAAGCTGGGCGACTCCTCCCGGTTCCGCCTGCGCGGCCCGCTCGTCACCGACGGCGCCGCGCACGGCGACTCGATCGCCGTCAACGGCGTGTGCCTGACCGTCGTCGAGAGCGCCGACGGCGAGTTCACCGCCGACGTCATGGCCGAGACCCTGACCCGCTCCAGCCTCGGCGCCCTCGTCCCCGGCTCCCGCGTCAACCTGGAGCGGCCCATGGCGCTCGGCGGACGCCTCGGCGGCCACCTCGTCCAGGGCCATGTCGACGGCACCGGCACGATCACCGCGCGCGTGCCCGGCGAGCACTGGGAGATCGTGCGGATCGCGCTGCCCGCCGGCCTGGCGCGCTACGTCGTGGAGAAGGGCTCCATCACCGTCGACGGCGTGAGCCTGACCGTCGTCGAGGCCGGTGACGACTACTTCACCATCAGCCTCATCCCCACCACCCTGCAGCTGACCACCCTCGGCATCAAGCAGCCCGGCGACCCCGTCAACCTCGAGGTCGACGTCCTCGCCAAGTACGTCGAGCGGCTGCTCGGCGGCCGCGGCACCGCGGAGGCGAGCGCATGAGCGCCCTCGACTGGCTCAACGCAGAGGCCTTCGCGCTCTTCGGCCAGCACGTCATCTGGTCCGACATGATCGGCAACACCATCGGCCTCGCCGCCCTCGCCCTCGGCTGGCGGCGCTCCATATGGACCTGGCCCGCCCAGTTCCTCTCCGGCCTCATCCTCGTCGCCGCCTACGCCTCCGCGCACCTGAGCGGCGGCATCGGCAAGCAGCTCCTGGTCATCGGCGTCGCCCTGTGGGGCTGGCGGCAGTGGACCCGCGGCAGGCAGCAGGCCCAGGACGGCACCATCGCCGTGCGCTTCGCCACCTGGCGCGAGCGCGCCCTGCTGCTCGCCGGCACCGCCGTCGGTACCCTCGCCGTCGGCACCCTGTTCACCGCCGTGCCGGAACTGTCCTGGAACCCCTGGCCGGACGCGTACATCTTCGTCGGCACCCTCGCCGCGATGGTCGCCCAGGCCCGTGGGCTCGTGGAGTTCTGGTTCGCCTGGCTCCTCGTCGACGTCGTCGGCGTCCCGCTCGCCTTCGACAGCGGCCTCGCCTTCTCCGGCCTCGTCTACATCGTCTACTTCGCCCTCGTCCTGTGGGGCCTGCGCGACTGGTGGCTGCGCTCGCGGATCACCGGCACGGTTACGGAAGGAGCAGCGGCATGACCGCCCTGCAGAGCTGGTACGCGAGCGACGAGATCGTCCTCGACCCCGTCGAGCGCGCCATCGCCGACATCGCCGCCGGCCGGCCCGTCGTCGTCGTCGACGACGCCGACCGCGAGAACGAGGGCGACCTCGTCGTGGCCGCCGAGAAGGTCACCACCGAGATCGTCGCCTTCATGATGAGCGAGTGCCGCGGGCTGATCTGCGTGCCCCTGGAGGAGCAGGACGTCGACCGGCTCGACCTGCCGCAGATGGTCGAGCGCAACACCGAGTCCATGCGCACCGCCTTCACCGTCTCCGTCGACGCCACCCGCGCCCACGGCACCGACACCGGCATCTCCGCCGCCGACCGCGCCACCACCATCCGCCTGCTGGCCGACCCCGCCGCCATCCCCGGCGACTTCGTCCGCCCCGGCCACGTCTTCCCGCTGCGCGCCAAGCCCGGCGGCGTGCTGGCCCGCAACGGCCACACCGAGGCCGGCGTCGACCTCGCCCGCCTCGCCGGACTGCGGCCGGCCGCCGCCATCGTGGAGATCGCAGGCGAGGACGGCGCCATGCTCCGCCTGCCGGAGCTCGTGCCCTTCGCCCGCAAGCACGGGCTGTCCATCATCTCCATCGAGGACCTCATCGCCCACCGCCGCGCCGCCGAGCCCACCGTCCGCCGCGAGGCCGTCACCTCCCTGCCCACCGCCCACGGCGAGTTCCGGGCGTACGGCTACCGTTCCACCCTCGACGGCGTCGAGCACATCGCGCTGGTCGCCGGCGACCTCGGCGACGGCGAGGACGTCCTGGTGCGGGTGCACTCCGAGTGCCTGACCGGCGACGTCTTCGGCTCGCTGCGCTGCGACTGCGGCCCCCAGCTGCAGGCCTCACTCGAACGGATCGCCACCGAGGGCCGCGGCGTCGTGCTGTACCTGCGCGGCCACGAGGGCCGCGGCATCGGCCTGCTGCCCAAGCTGCGCGCCTACCAGCTGCAGGAGGACGGCCGCGACACCCTCGACGCCAACCTCGAACTGGGCCTGCCCGCCGACGCCCGCGACTACGCCGCCGGCGCCCGCATCCTCACCGACCTCGGGGTGCGCTCCCTGCGGCTGATGACCAACAACCCCGACAAGACCGCGGCCCTGGTCCGGCACGGCCTGAAGGTCACCGGCCGCGAGCCCATGCCCGTCCAGGCCGGCGAGCACAACCTGCGCTACCTGCGCACCAAGCGCGACCGCATGGGCCACGACCTGCCCTGGCTGGACGGCGGGCACGTCTCCGCCTGCGGCAACCAGTGACCGACCGGACCACACACCACATCCACAGGGAAGAAGAGGGAAGAACGTGAGCGGTAAGGGTGCCCCCCAGCTGAGCGTGCGCAACTGCCAGGACCTGCGCGTCGCGGTCGTCGCGGCCCAGTGGCACGAGAAGGTCATGGACGGCCTCGTCGACGGTGCCCTGCGGGCCCTGCACGAGCTCGGCATCGACGAGCCGACGCTGCTGCGCGTCCCCGGCAGCTGGGAGCTGCCCGTCGCGGCCAAGGTCCTCGCCGGCCGCGGCTACGACGCCGTCATCGCCCTGGGCGTCGTCATCCGCGGCGGCACGCCCCACTTCGACTACGTGTGCCAGGGCGTCACCCAGGGCCTGACCCAGGTCTCCGTCGACACGGGCGTCCCCGTCGGCTTCGGCGTGCTCACCTGCGACACCGACGAGCAGGCCCTGGACCGGGCGGGCCTGGAGGGCTCGAGCGAGGACAAGGGCCACGAGGCGGTCACCGCGGCCGTCGCCACGGCCGTCACGCTGCGCTCGGTGGCCGAGCCCTGGCACTGATGCGGGGCGGGGGCGGCGTAGGGTAGGACCACCATGTCCAAGAAGACGTTCGAGGAGCTCTTCGCCGAGCTCCAGCAGAAGGCCACCGGCGACCCCGCCACCTCCCGCACCGCCGAGCTGGTGGGCAAGGGCGTGCATGCCATCGGCAAGAAGGTCGTCGAGGAGGCCGCCGAGGTCTGGATGGCCGCCGAGTACGAGGGCGCCGAGGCCACGGCCGAGGAGATCTCCCAGCTGCTGTACCACCTTCAGGTGATGATGGTGGCCCGGGGCATCTCCCTGGACGACGTATACGCTCATCTCTGATCCCCTGGATCACAGCGACCCCCTCACTTTTTCCGTTTCTCGCACGAAGGACACCCCCTCATGCTGCGCATCGCCGTTCCCAACAAGGGTTCTCTCTCCGAGCCTGCGTCGGCGATGCTCCATGAGGCCGGCTACCGCCAGCGCAAGGACCGCAGGGAGCTGGTCCTCGTCGACGCCGCCAACGACGTCGAGTTCTTCTTCCTGCGCCCGCGCGACATCGCGGTCTACGTCGGCTCCGGCAAGCTCGACATCGGCATCACCGGCCGCGACCTGCTGCTGGACTCCGGCTCCCGGGCCGAGGAGATCATGCAGCTCGGCTTCGCCGGCTCCACCTTCCGCTACGCCACCCGGCCGGGCACGGCCAAGGACGTCGGCGACTTCGGCGGCATGACGATCGCCACCTCCTTCTCCGGCCTGGTCACCAAGCACCTGGCCGACAACGGCGTCGACGCCTCCGTCGTCCACCTCGACGGCGCCGTCGAGACCGCCATCCAGCTGGGCGTCGCCGAGATCATCGCCGACGTCGTGGAGACCGGCACCACCCTGCGCAACGCCGGCCTGGAGATCATCGGCGAGCCGATCCTGCACTCCGAGGCCGTCGTCATCCGCCGCACCGGCGCCCCCGCCGACGACCCCAAGGTGCAGCAGTTCCTGCGCCGTATGCAGGGCGTCCTGGTGGCCCGCCGCTACGTGATGATGGACTACGACATCCGTGTCGAGCACGTCGAGCGCGCCGTCGCCCTCACCCCCGGCCTGGAGTCGCCCACCGTCTCCCCGCTGCACCACGAGGGCTGGGTCGCCGTCCGCTCGATGGTCCCCGCCACCGACGCCCAGCGCATCATGGACGAGCTCTACGACCTGGGCGCCCGCGCCATCCTCACCACCGGCATCCACGCCTGCCGCCTCTGACGGACCGCCCGCGCCCGAGGAAGACCACCGAAGTGACCACCCCCGCACCGGCTGCCGGCCTGCCCGCCCTGCCCGTCACCTTCCGCCCCACCCGCACCCGCGTCGTCCTGCTCGGCACCGGCTTCGCGCTGCTCGCGGTGCTCACGGTGATGTCGTTCATGCTGCAGACGCTCACCACGGGGGACCGGGTCACCTTCATCTGCACCGGGCTCCTCGGGCTGGCGGTCCTCGCCCTGCTCAGCCGCCCCAAGGTCGTGGCCACCCAGGACGGTGTCACCGTCACCAACCTCACCACGACCCGGCGGCTGGCCTGGGCCCAGATCGTCCGCGTGAACCTGCGCTCCGGCGACTCCTGGGTCCACCTCGACCTCTCCGACGGCACCAGTCTGCCCGCCATGGGCATCCAGACCGGCATCGCCAAGCAGCAGGCCATCGCCGACGCCCGGGCCCTGCGCGCCCTGGTCGACGCCCACGGCACGGGCCGCTCCGGGACCTGAAACCGTGTCGCCCACGGTTCCTTGATTACTCTGGTGCCACGGGCACACACGTGCCCCGCCCCGCACCCGGGGCACCTGCGAACCGAGGAGTGACGTACTCCGGCAATGGACGGATCGTCCTGTAGTACCTGCGCCGCCCCCCACAGCGAGGCGGCGTCATGAGCATCACCGTGTCCCTGCTGCTGCTCGCGGCGGCCCTGCTCCTCATCCTGGCGAACGGCTTCTTCGTCGCCGCCGAATTCGGCCTGGTGACCGTCGAGAAGCCCGAGGCCGAACGGGCCGCGGCCGACGGCGACGCACGCGCCCGCACCGTCGTCGCCTCCCTGCGCGAGCTGTCCTTCCAGCTCTCCGGCACCCAACTGGGCATCACCATCACCTCCTTGGTGGTCGGCATGCTCGCCGAGCCCGCGCTCGGCCGGCTGCTCACCGGGCCGCTGGCCGCCCTCGGCGTACCGGCCGGCGCCGCACCCGGCACCGCCGTCGTCGCCGGCATGCTGCTGGCCTCCGCCGTGCAGATGGTGATCGGCGAACTCGTGCCCAAGAACTGGGCCGTCTCCCGGCCCCTGCAGGTCGCCCGGTTCGTGGCCGGCCCGCAGACCCTCTTCTCGCACCTCTTCCGACCCATGATCGCCCTGCTCGACACGGTCGCCAACCGGCTCGTACGCGCCCTGGGCGTCGAGCCCGCCGAGGAGCTGGCCTCCGCCCGCACCCCCGGCGAACTGGTCTCCCTCGCCCGGCACTCCGCCCGGGCCGGCGCCCTGGAGCAGGACACCGCCGACCTGTTCGTGCGCACCCTCTCCCTCGGCGGCCTGACCGCCCAGCACGTGATGACCCCCCGGGTGAAGGTCAGCGCCCTGCAGTCCACCGCGACCGCCGAGGACGTCCTGAACCTCACCCGCGCCACCGGCCTGTCCCGCTTCCCCGTCTACCGCGAACGCCTCGACGAGGTCGTCGGCATGGTCCACCTCAAGGACGCCCTCGCCGTCCCCGGCCCCGAACGGCTGCGCACCACCGTCGGCCGCATCGCCGTCGCCCCCCTGCTCGTCCCCGGCTCCCTGCCCGTGCAGCCCCTGCTGGAGCGGCTGCGCAGCGAACAGCCCATAGCCGTGGTCGTCGACGAGTACGGCGGCACGGCCGGGGTCGTCACCCTCGAGGACATCGTCGAGGAACTCGTCGGCGAGGTCCGCGACGAGCACGACGCCGCCGACGCCGGCCGCCCCGACCTCACACCCGTGCCCTGCGAGGACGGCCGCCAGGCCTGGGACGCCGAGGGCAGCAGCCGCCTCGACGCGCTGCGCCGCATCGGCCTCGAAGCCCCCGACGGCCCCTACGAGACCGTCGCCGGACTCGTCGCCGACCTGCTCGGCCGCATCCCCGTCCCCGGCGACCGCGCCGAGCTGCCCGGCTGGCGGCTGACCGTACGCCGCGTCGGCCACCACCGCGCCGAACGCGTACGACTCGTGCGCACCGAGACCGCGGCGGCGGTGCAGCGATGAACCTGCTGCAACTCCTCTTCGCCCTCCTGCTGGTCCTCGCCAACGGCTTCTTCGTCGGCGCCGAGTTCGCCCTCGTCTCCGTGCGCCGCAGCCAGATCGAGCCCAAAGCCGCGGCCGGCTCCGGCCGCGCCCGCACGGTCCTGACCGGCCTGGAGAACCTGCCGCAGATGATGGCGGCCGCCCAGTTCGGCATCACCATGTGCTCGCTGACCCTCGGCGCCGTCGCCGAACCCACCGTCGCCCGCGTCCTGGAACCCGCCTTCCACGCGATCCGGCTGCCCGACGGGCTCGTCCACCCCCTCGGCTACGTCATCGCCCTCGCCCTCGTGGTCGTCCTCCACCTGGTCGTCGGCGAGATGGTGCCCAAGAACCTGGCCATGTCCGCCCCCGACCGGGCCGCCCTGTGGCTCGGCCCCGGACTGGTCACCTTCGCCCGGCTGTGCCGGCCCGTCACCCGCCTGCTCGGCGCCTGCGCCCACGCGGTGCTGCGCCTCTTCCGCGTCGAACCCAAGGACGAGGTCGAGGCCGTCTTCACCAGCGAGCAGCTCAACCGGCTCGTCGAGGACTCCCGGCAGGCCGGCCTCCTCGAACCCGAACAGCAGGAACGCCTCGAGGACGCGCTCGGGCTCGGCAGCCGGCGCGTCACCGAGGTCCTGCTGGACCCGGCCTCGCTCGTGACCGTCGACCCCTCGGTCACCCCCCGGCAGGTCGAGGAGCTCACGGTACGCACCGGCTACTCCCGCTTCCCCATATGCGCCGCACCCGGCGGCACCGTGATGGGCTACCTGCACGTCAAGGACGTCCTGGACCTGGAGGACCGGGAACGGGCCGTGCCGCAGCACGTGTGGCGGCGCGTCGAGACGCTGCGGGCCGAACTGCCGCTCGACGACGCGCTGACCGTGATGCGGCGGGCGGCGGCGCACCTGGCCGCTGTCGCGGATGCGTCGGGCAGGATCCTGGGGCTCGTGGCCCTGGAGGACGTCCTGGAGATGCTGGTCGGCGAGGTCCGCGACCCGTCCCACCGCGAGATCCTGACGGAGCCGGTGGTTCTCCCCGGCCCCGCCCTCTCCCCGTCCCCGAGCGGGGCTGCCGCCCCCTAGGCCGCGTCCGGCGGGTCGTGCAGCGCCCCGTAAGGGGCGCGGGGCGGTGTCGATCTGCGGCTGCCGCCGCGTGGGCGCGATCAGCCGGCGACGGCCCGCAGCTTGCACGCCACCCGGGGTCCGGGCAATCTGCGGGCGCGTCGTGGCTTGTCGCGCAGTTCCCCGCGCCCCTACGGGGCGCCGTGGTCAAGCGCCGCCGTCACGGCGCCGGGTCCTGGGGGTCGTGGGGGTCCGCCGCGCCGCGGCGCCTCGTGCTCCAGCCGGGGCCCGAGAGCACCTCGCCGTACGCCTGCATCAGGTCCGCCAGCCGCAGTGTCGCGAGGTCCTCCCGCGTCGGCGTCCCCCCGTACCCGGACAGCCGCAGATCCCGGTACGCGCAGCTCTTCTCGTACAGCGTGCGCAGGAAGCGTCCGTTGCCGAGCTCGTCGATCCAGCCCTGCTCGACCACGTGGGCGCTGATGCTGCGCAGTTCGTCCAGGGCCTCCTCGTCCCAGCAGTCGCCGTTCTCGTCGGCGAGGACTTCGCCGATGCTGGTGAGCTCGGCGGGGCGGTAGCTGGGGAAGTCGACGCGGGTGGTGAAGCGGGAGGACAGGCCGGGGTTGGCGGCCAGGAGGCGGTCCATGCCCTCGGGGTAGCCGGCGAGGATGACGACGAGGCGGTCGCGGTTGTCCTCGGCGCGTTTGAGCAGGACCTGCAGGGCCTCGTCGCCGTACGCGTCGCCCTTGCTGTAGCCGGAGTTGGACAGGCTGTAGGCCTCGTCGACGAAGAGCACGCCGCCGAGGGCGGAGTCGATGAGGTCGTTGGCCTTGACGGCGGTCTGTCCGAGGAACTCCCCGACGAGATCGGCCCGCTGGGCCTCGACGAGGTGGTCGCCGCCGAGCAGTCCGAGGGCGTAGAAGACGCGGCCCAGGATGCGGGCGACGGTGGTCTTGCCGGTGCCGGAGGGGCCGGAGAAGACGAAGTGCCGTTTGGGGGGCTGGACGGGCAGGCCCTGGCCGGCCCGCAGCCGGGCCATGTGCAGCTGGGCGGACAGGGCGCGCACCTGTCGTTTGACGGGTTCGAGGCCGACCATGCGCTCCAGTTCGGCCAGGGCCCTGGCCAGCAGCACCGGGTCCGGGCGGCCGGGCAGCACGTGCGGCCCGGCCTGGGGCGGGACGCGGAACTTCTCGCGGATGCCGTCGGCCTCGACGGGTGCGCTGCCGGCGGGCTCGGGGCCGCTGTCGGTGAGCAGGTCGAGGGTGTCGACGGGCTGGGCCTCCGGCTCGCCGCCGCCCTCCGTGCCGTCCGCGGGCCCGCCGCCGACGGGGACGGCGGCCAGGTCGATGGGGTCCTCGCCGCCGAGGGTGTCGCCGTCGGCGATGGTGGTGAGCCGGGCGGAGGTGTCCATGAAGGAGGGGTCCACGCGGTGGACGGCCCGGTACAGCGGCAGGGCGGCGGCGCTGCGCCCGGTGCCCTCGTGGGCGCGGGCGAGCCAGTAGCGCAGCTCCTTGCGCTGCGGCTGTTCGCTGCGGCAGCGCATGAGCGCGGCGGACAGCAGGGGTTCGGCCTGGCCGTACATCTCCAGGCGCACCCGGGCCATGCCGCCGAACAGGCCGGCCTCGATGCCCAGCAGCGGGTCGTCCAGCAGCGGGTCGGTGTGCCGGACGAGCTGCTCCCAGTCCTTGACGAGGTAGGCGCGGCAGGCGTGCAGGAAGCGCACCTGGGGGTCGGTCTCCACCGGCGGGCAGCCGGCCAGGGCCCGGTCGAGCTCGGGGACGTGGCGCCCGTCGAGCCAGTGGGAGGCGTGGGCGAGCAGCAGGTCCCGGTGGCTTTCGAGGACCGGCTGGACCCACCAGCCCAGCCAGTACCAGGAGTTGAGCGGGCGCCGGTGCCGGGAGCGCTGCTCGCCGAACCGGTCGCGGTGGCGGTACATGCGCAGCAGTGCGGTGGTGGTCTCCGCGCGCAGCGCGTGCAGCCCGAGCCAGGCGTCGGCCATGCCGGGATCGATGCGGACGGCGGTGCGGAACTCCTTCTCCGCCTCCGTGTAGGCGCCCATGGTGTAGGCCTCGACGGCGCGCAGCCAGGCGAGGTCGGCCGGGGCGGGCGGGCCCTGCATGCCGAGATCCATCACGTCCCCCACAAACCTGCCCCCGTAGCGTCCCGTGCCGCCGGGCGAGTGCCTTGGCCGCGCCTTGTTACGAACCGCTGTGCTGTGGACGGGAGTTGACCAGCAGTGCCGGCGCCTCCGCCGAGGTGCCCGGGGGCAGTCCGCCGGTGGGGTGCGCCGCCTCGCATCGTACCTGCGCGCTCGGGGTCGGCCGAAGGGTGCGGGGGCGCAGTTCGCGGCGTGGGCGTGCACCGGGGGCGGTCGGGAAAGCGACCCGCAGAGCGATCACTGTGGGTGATGCGGGGACGCGGTGCGCGCGGACAAAGGCGACGAATCACCGGCCCGGGGGCAGTACGAAGCCCCCGATCACGGGGGAACAACCGGGGGCTTCGCGACTGCAAGCGGCCTTGGACGGCCGCACATTGAGAACGTAAGTCCTGTACGCCCCCCGGGTCAAGCGCAGTTGGGCCACTCGGTGTGATCGTTCGCGGACCAGGCCGGGACCCGACGGCCGCTCCTCACGCAGGGTGAGCAGGAGTCCTCGTCAGTCGGTTTTCCGGGGCATCTCCAGCACCTCGTACCCCTCCTTGCGCTGGAGTACCAGGAGTTCGGCAAAGGGGCGGGTGGGGTCGGTCAGGAAATGCGCCTGCTCCGCCCGCTTCCAGCCGTCCCAGAATTCGGTCAGCCCGGGACCGTCGCGGAGTTGACCCCTGGCCCAGGAGTCCTCATGAGGCAACTCCATCCACAACAGGCACGCGAGATACGGGCGTACGTCCCGGCGGCCCGCCCCGACGCCCTCCACCAGGACCACCGGGGCGGCCGGCAGCTCCCGCTCGGGCCCGAAGCGCCGGGCCACCCAGTCATAGGCCCGGTAGCGGCCGTTCTCGCCCTGCAGGAACGGTTCGAGCACCCCGGTGCGCAGCCGCCCGGTCCACTCGAAGAGCTCCTCGTGGGTGGCCAGGTCGTCCAGGTGCAGCACCGGCGCCCCGCCCAGGGCCCTGGCCAGGCGCCCGGCGAAGGTGGTCTTGCCCGAGCCCGCGTGCCCGTCCACGGCGACCAGCCGCACCGGACCGGCGGAGGGCGGCAGCGCCGCGAGGTACCGGGCGAGGTCCTCGACGCCGGCCGGATGCCGCGCCGGGTCCGTGGCCCGTCCGTTTCGTTCGTTCACCGCACCACCCTAGGTCGTGCCCTTCGGGCGGACCGGGCGGCTTCGAGGGCGCGCCGCGCGGGAATCAGTGGACGGGGCCGTCCGAACGGCGATAGTGGTCCGGCCCGGCACCGGGCCGGTCCCGTCCGTACGCCCGTCCACTCTTCGACTGGGGGAGCACCGTCATGTCCAGCAGACCCACTCCGCGCCGTACCGTGCTCGCCGCCCTCGCCGTCGCCGCGGCCGCGGCACCGCTGTCCGCGGCGGCGTCCGCGGTCGCGGCCACCGCCGACCCGGCCGGCTGCATCGACAACCGCTCCTGGACGACCTTCCCGCAGTGGGCCGGCGGCAAGGGCGCCGGCACCCGTGTCCTGGGCGGCGAGCGCCCCGGGCTGGTGCTGGAGCGGCCGCTCGGCACCCTGGAGTACGCCGACCCGCACACCGGCAGCTCGGCGCGCTGGGAGTACGCCAGCTGGAGCTCGCCGGTCCATGTGCCGGCCGCGCCGGCCACCGAGATCGTCGTCTCCTGGAACGCCCGCACCCCCGCCGGCACCTGGCTGCAGGTGGAGCTGCGCGCGGCCTACACCGACGGCGCGCACAGCCCCTGGTACGTCATGGGCCGCTGGACCTCCGGCGACGGCCCCGGCGACATCCGGCGCACCTCGCTCGACGGCCAGGGCGACGGCAGGAGCGCGGTGTCCACCGACACCCTGGCCGTCTCCGACAAGGCGAGCGGGGTGCGCCTGGCTTCGTACGAGGTGCGGCTCACCCTCCTGCGGCGCCCGGGCACCGCGCTGACCCCCGTGGTGTGGCGGCTGGGGGTGATGGCCTCGGACATCCCCGACCGGTTCACCGTGCCGGCCTCCCGGCCGGGGGAGGGCGCGGGCCACCGGCTGCGGGTGCCGCGCTACTCGCAGGAGATCCACAAGGGGCAGTACCCCCAGTACGACAACGGCGGCGAGGCCTGGTGCAGTCCGACCTCCTCGCAGATGGTCGTCGAGTACTGGGGCCGCAGGCCCTCCCGCGAGGACCTCGCCTGGGTCGACCCCTCCTACGCCGATCCCCAGGTCTGCCACGCCGCCCGCCAGACCTACGACTACCAGTACCAGGGCTGCGGCAACTGGCCGTTCAACGCCGCCTACGCCGCCACCTACCCCGACCTGCAGTCCGTGGTCACCCGGCTGCGCTCGCTGGCCGACGCCGAGCGGCTGATCCGGGCCGGGATCCCGCTCATCACCTCGCAGTCGTTCCTGGCCTCCGAGCTCGACGGGGCCGGGTACGGCACGGCCGGGCACCTGATGTGCATCGCGGGCTTCACCAAGGACGGCGACGTGGTCGCCCACGACCCGGCCAGCCCCTCGGACGCCGCGGTCGAGCGGGTCTACCGGCGCCGGCAGTTCGAGAACATCTGGCTGCGCACCCTGCGTCGCAACGCACAGGGCGAGGTCAGAAGCGGCTCCGGGGGCGTGTGCTACCTCTACTTCCCCGTGCGTCCCACGGCCCGTCAGGCCAGGGCGCTGGCCTCGGTCGGGGTGCGCTGAGGCGCCGGTCGCGGGGCGGTGCCCGGTGCTCCGCCCCGCCACGGGACCCCCACAGTTCCGTACATACTTCCTCCATGTGATCATTTGCTGTGGATCAAGGAGTGGTCACCGCTCGATCACCGAAGCGTCTCGGAGACGGCCCGCGGGGGCCGCGAGGTGCGCCGGGAGAGACGGATGTCACGCGATCGGATGGTTTCGGATCGGCAGGACGGGTCAGTCCGGGGAGGGCGAAGGCGCGGGGCGGGTGGCTGAATGCGGATGACCGTTTTCCGTTTGCTGCTTCCCTTCGAACGAACGATCAGTAGCCTCTGCTCAGTACTCCCATCCGCCCCAACCCCCTCGTGACCGAGCTGGAGACACAGTCTGATGGAGCGTCCCGTCCGGGCCCCTCAGGGCATCGACCTGTCGCGCGACCTCGACCGCGCGGTTTGTTCTGCGCCGCTGACGACCCCTCAACAGGACGCCCGGACCGCCCGGTGCGCCACCACGCCGGACGGAAATGCCGTACGGTCGGGGGAGCCGGGGGTGGGGTGGCGGCCGTGACCCGAGCGTTCGGTGGCAGAATGCTGCCCGTGAAGCAAACCGTCGCCCCGGTTTCGTACGCAGCCATGGATTCGGCCATGGGTACCACCGGCCGTGCCGCCGTCCGCGACGACCGGCTGCAGCGGTTCGCCGCGATCTGGAGCCGGGCGGTCCACCCCACGGTGACGGCTGCCGTCTCCCGCGCCGAGTTCGAGCGCTCCCTCGTGCCGCTGGCCGGCGTCCTGCGCGACGCCCTGCACGCCCGCCCCTTCGACCCCCGCCCCGCCCACGACGTCGGCGCCGCCCTCGTGGGCGCCCACTGCACCGACCCCGCGGCCCTGCCCCTGATCCTCGGCGTCATCGACGCCTACCTCGTGCTCTACCTGCCGCCCGAGCACCCCATGCCCGCCGAGGAGAGCCGCGCCCGCTGCTCCCGCCTCCAGCACGCGGTTGCCGCCGGCTTCGCCCGCGCCCTCGGCGAGCGCACCCGCGCCGAGCAGCAGGCCCTCACCGGTGCCGCCCGCGCCGCCCAGGCCGAGGCCGAACGCGCCCTGCACGCCAGCGAGACCGGCTTTCGCGCCGTCTTCGAGAAATCCCCCGTCGGCGTGGGCATCGCCGACACCGAGGGCCGCATCCTGGACGTCAACGAGGCGCTGGTGCGCATGTTCGGCAGCCCCGAGGGCACCCGCGCCACCGGGCGCAACGCCGGCGAGTTCGTCCACCCCGAGGACGCACCCGAGTTCTGGACCCTCTACCGCGAACTCGTACGCGGCGACCGCGACCACTACCGCATCGAGAAGCCCTACTACCGCAGCGACGGCAGCGTCCTGTGGACCGAGATGTCCGTCACCCTCCTGCGGGACGCCGCCGGCCAGCCGCAGTACCAGCTGGCCATCATGGAGGACATCACCGAGCGCCGCCGCCTGCACGAGCGCCTGCGCTACCAGGCCACCCACGACCCCCTGACCGAACTGCCCAACCGCACCCTGTTCTTCGAGCGCCTGGACGGCGCCCTGCGGCCCTCGCCGGACACCGGCACCCCCGGCCGGTTCGGCCTGTGCTACCTCGACCTCGACGGCTTCAAGGCCGTCAACGACAGCCTCGGCCACACGGTCGGGGACCGCCTGCTCGTCGCCGTCGCCGACCGGCTGCGCGCCTGCGCCACCTCCCCCCGCGAACTCGTCGCCCGGCTCGGCGGCGACGAATTCGTCGCCCTCGTCCACGACCCCGCCCCCGGCGAGGCCCCGGCCCTGGCCCGGCGCATGCTCACGGCCCTCGCCGACCCCGTCCGCCTCGACGACCGCGACCTGTCGGTGCGCGCGAGCATAGGCGTCGTCGAGGGCGCCGCCGGCGAGCTCGAAGCGGCGGAGGTCCTGCGCAGCGCCGACATCACCATGTACCGGGCCAAGGCGGCCGGCGGCAACCGCTACGAGCTGGCCGACGCCGACTCCGACGCCCGCGTCATCGTCCGGCACGGCCTGACCACCCGGCTGCCCGCCGCCCTCGACAACGGCGAGTTCTTCATCGAGTACCAGCCGCTCGTCCGGCTCGACGACGGCACCGTACGCGGCGCCGAGGCACTGGTGCGCTGGCTGCACCCCGTCCACGGGGTCCTCGGCCCCGACCGCTTCATACCCCTGGCCGAGAGCACCGGGCTCATCGTCCCGCTCGGCCGCTGGGTGCTGGAACAGGCCGTCCGCCAGGCCCGCGCCTGGCACGCCGCCGACCACCCCTTCCGCGTCAACGTCAACCTCTCGCCGTCCCAGCTGCGCCACCCCGCCCTCGTCGCCGACACCGTCGCCGTCCTCTCCGGAGCCGGCCTGGACCCCTCCGCCCTGTGCCTGGAGGTCACCGAGAACGCCCTCATCGGCGCCGACGAGGCGGAACTGCGCCCCCTGCGCCAACTCGCCGACCTCGGCGTCGACATCGCCCTCGACGACTTCGGCACGGGCTACTCCAACCTCTCCTACCTGCGCCGGCTGCCGGTCAGCACGCTCAAGCTCGACCGCTCCTTCACCCGCGGCATGCAGTGCGCCCCCGCCGACCCCGTCGACGTCAAGATCGTGGAAGGCATCGTCTCCCTCGCCCACACGCTCGACCTGTCGGTCACCGTCGAGGGCGTGGAGACCGGCACGCAGGCCGACCACCTGCGGTTACTCGGCTGCGACACGGCCCAGGGCTGGTACTACGCCCGCCCCGGCCCGCCCGACCGGCTGCACGCCCTCTCGCTGGCCGACGCCGCCGCCTGCCCGGCCGCCGCCCCGCCGGCCGTCTCCTGACGGGCAGGTCAGCCGGCTCCCTTGTGCAGCTCGTCCAGCGTGTCCAGCACGCGCGCCTCGGCGTCCGTGAGCAACCGCGAACGGATCAGGAAGCGCACGCCCTCGGGCGCCTCCAGCGAGAAGCCGCTGCCGCGGCCGGGCACCACATCCACCGTCAGGTGGGTGTGGCGCCACAGCTCGAACTGCTCGGCGGCCATCCAGAACCCGACGCGCTCGGGCACGCCCTCGACGGTCAGCTCCGCCAGCAGCACGTCCGAGCCACCGGTGCGGAACTCCCCGAGCGGATAGCACATGGGCGAACTGCCGTCGCAGCAGCCGCCGGACTGGTGGAACATGAGCGGCCCGTGCCGCTCCCGCAGCCGCCGGACCAGCCGGGCGGCGGCGGGTGTCAGGGCGATGCGGGAGACGGCGGGAACCTGCCGGCCTAAGTGGGGGTCCATCGGCTCATCCTCCTCGACGTACCGAGAGGGGACAGCCTGCCCCGGAGTGCAACTGATCGCCAGGTCGTGGGCGTTGGTCGGGCTCGGCAGGGGTCGGTTCGTCAGGCCCGGGGCCGTACCTGTGCCTGTGCCCGTGCCTGGGTCTGGCTCTGGCTCTGGCTCTCGTCCTCCTCGCCGTCCTCGGTCGGGGCGGCAGGCGACGGCTTGGGAGCGGTGGCGGTGTGGCCGACGCCTGTGAGATAGGCCGAGACCACGACGTTGGCGGTGTACTCGTGCTTGGCGCGGTTGTAGTCGCCCCCGCAGGTGATCAGGCGCAGTTCGGCGCGCTCGGGGTCCTTGGGGGCGTACACCTTCTCGTCGTCCCAGTGGTCCTTGTCGACGACCGTGACGTCCTCGACCGTGAACTCGGCGACGCTGCCGTCCTTGCGCGTGACCGTGATCTTCACGCCGCGCTTGATGGTGCTCAGTTCGTAGAAGACGGCCGGGGACTGCTGGGTGTCCACGTGCCCCACGAGGACGGCGGCACCCGTGCTGCCGGGGGCGGGCCCGTCCTGGTACCAGGAGACGGCGTTGGGCCTGCTGTACGGAGGCGTCTCGACACCGCCGCGAGGATCGAGGCCGTGGGCCTCGATCGGGGCCTCCAGCCCCATGGCCTTGATGGCGAGCCCCTGGGGGCCCGCCCCCGGCAACGGATCGATCGCCGGGGGCAGGCCGCGCGCATGGGTACGGTGCGGTGCGGCCGTGGCACCGGTCTGCGGAGCCGAGGTCGTCGACTCGTCGACGGTGTGGTGACCGCACAGCCACAGGGCGAGCAGCAGGGCCGCCCAGGCCGTTCCCGTCAGCAGGCGGCGATTCTTGCCGCCCGTGCGCGCTGATGACATGACGCAGGTCAGCCTCCTGTTACCGCTTCGCCGCGTTCACGCGACGGCGGTACCAGATCAGGCCACCGGCCATGCCCACCGTGGCGCCCGCCAGAGCGAGTGCCGGGGTGCTCACGGTCGAGGACTCCTCGGCCGCGACGGTCGCCGTGGCACCGCCGCCCGCGTGGTTGCGGCCGTGCGGACGCCCGTGGTCGTGGTCGCGACCGTGGTCGTGGTCCCGACCGTGCTCGCGCCCGTGGTCGTGGTCCCGACCGTGGTCGTGGTCACGTCCGTGGTCGTGGTCACGTCCGTGGTCGTGGTCCCGACCGTGGTCGCGCCCGTGGTCGTGGTCACGTCCGTGGTCGCGGCCGTGGTCGTCGCGGTCGTGGTCACGTCCGTGGTCGCGCCCGTGGTCGTCGCGGTCGTGGTCACGTCCGTGGTCACGCCCGTGGTCGTCCCAGTCGTGGTCACGTCCGTGGTCGCGGCCGTGGTCGTCGTCGCAGTCCCGGTCACGGTCGTGGCGGCCGTGGTCGTGGTCGTCGTCGCAGTCCCAGTCGGAGTGACCGGCCACGAGACGGCTCTCGACCTGACCGGCCTTCACGGCGGCCGAGCTGTCGAGGGCGAATGCGGCGGCGGGTGCGGCGACGACGGCGGCTGCCGTCAGAGCGCCACAGAGAGCGGTACGAATTGACTTCATTGGGTGTACCTCCTTCGAATCCGAGATTCACCCGGCAATCCGGACGGAGCATCTGCACGGTAGTCGTATTGCTCCATTCGGTAGTGGATCAGGTCCGGACGGGGGAGGCGGACCCCGGTTTTCCGGGGGAAAACCGGGCCCGTCCGGCGTGGCTCGCCCGCTGCCCGCCGCTCGCCGCAGTAAAGGGGGCGGCGTGTCGCCCGTCGTCGGCATCAGGTCGTTGACCTGCGGCGATGTCGCGACCTAGACTGATCATCATGACTGCCGGGTCGGCCTTGGGCCGCGAGCGAAAGAGTTGCCCGGCCTCCGAGTGAGGACGGGGCGGGCCAGGAGCCCGCCACTGCCGGGGACCTTCCGCACCCTCTTTCCGTCCCTGCGTCCCTGACGAGGAACCCCATGACAGTCCAGCTCAACCACACCGTCGTCCACGCCACCGACAAGCGGGCCTCGGCCGAATTCCTTGCCGGCATCCTCGGCCTCCGGGCCGGCGCCCCCTTCGGGCCGTTCGTCCCGGTCGACCTGAGCAACGACGTCACGCTCGACTTCTACGAGAACACCGAACTGACGCTGACCCCGAGCCACTTCGCCTTCCTCGTGCCCGAGGGGGACTTCGACGGCATGATCGACCGTCTCGAGGCCGCCGGGGTGACCTACTACGCCGACCCCCATCACGGCCAACCGGGCCGGATCAACACCCTGTTCGGCGGCAGGGGGGCGTACTTCGCCGACCCCGACGGCCACAACATGGAGATCATGACCCGCCCCTACGTCCGGCCCGCGTAGCCGTATCCTGTCGATCCATCGGCATGGCGCTATGACGCCATGAAGATTTGTCGCTTTTTCTGATCCCCGGCCCCCGCTCGCCACGAGCACGTCGCGACGTAGGCAAGATGTGAACCGGACAGGTGCAGCGCACTGTTCGGGGACGTTTCAACAGGCTTGACACGCGGGCGGGGACGGCGATCAGAATGTTGCAGTTCTTGATTCGTTCCGTTCTTGATTCGTTCTGTTCGTTTTGGGTCGAGCAAGTGGATCCGGCGAAGTCGGCCGTCGAACGCGGCCTGCCGGTCGGGGGGATACGTGTACAGAACCGACACATCCTGCACTTGCCCCGTACCCGACCGATGAGTGGCCTCCCCAAAGACGGGCGATTTTCCCGGCCGGCGGGAACGGCCGCTTTCTCTTTTTGCACGGCGGATCCTGGCGCGGCAGCGCCTGTCATGACGCGATCACCGCATTTTTCTGACTGCAGAAGTGAACAGACCTCCGGCCGTTCCGCCGGGGACGACAGACATGCAGCCGAGAGGGTCGATCGATGATCAAGAACCTGGAGATGGGACGTAGCCTGCGCCCCGAAGGGCCCACCGGCCCCGAGCGGCGCCCCCCGACGCACAGCGCACATCTGGTGGAACGGGTGCCGATCGAGGCCCTGAAGCTCACGGACTCCCCGCGCACGGCCGGGGAGGACGCCGAACACGTCCGCACACTGGCCGAGATGGACGTCGACCTGCCACCGCTCGTCGTGCACCGCTCCACCCTCAACGTCATCGACGGCGCCCACCGGCTGCGCGCCGCCGTGCTGCGCGGCGACGACTTCGTCGACGTGTGCTTCTTCGAGGGCAGTACGGCCGACGCCTTCGTCCTGGCCGTCGAGTTGAACGGCACCCACGGCCTGCCCCTGTCGCTGGCCGACCGGAAGGCGGCCGCCGAGCGGATCGTCGCCACGCACGGGCACTGGTCGGACCGGCGCATCGCCAAGGTGGTGGGCCTGGCCGCCAACACCGTCGGCGCCATACGCCGGTGTTCAACTGCTCATGACGAGCAGTTGAACACCACCGTCGGCCAGGACGGCCGCGTCAGGCCGCGCAACTCCGCCGAGGGCCGTCGCCGGGCCGAGGCCTACCTCGAGGAACACCCCGAGGCGTCCCTGCGGGAGATCGCCAGGGCCGCCGGCATCTCACCGGCGACCGCGAGCGACGTACGCCAGCGCATCCACCGCACCGCAGCGCACGACGGGCCGCCGCCGGACGCCTTACCCGCGGCGCAGGCCGCGCCCGGCACACCCGCGTCACTGCGCCGCACCGGCTACCGCGCCCCCAAGAGGATCAGCGCCGACGTCCTCACCAGCCTCACCAAGGACCCCTCCCTGCGCTTCACCGCCGCAGGGAAGATCCTGCTGCGCTCGCTGCGGATCTGCGCCGTCGACGCCGAGCAATGGGCGCGCATCGTCGACGCCGTCCCGACCCACCGGCAGGAGACCATCGCCTCCCTCGCCCGGGAATGCGCCGTGATGTGGCAGAACCTCGCCGACCGGCTCGCCGAGCGCGTCGGCGCCACGGCCCCTTGAAAAGTCCTGGGACGGACCTGGGAGGCCCCGAAAGTATCAGGCCGCCTTCAGGAAAGCGGTCGCGTCGCGGAAGAAATCGGCCCTGGAGACGACGGAGTGACCTGCCCTTTGATACTCGATCCCCTTCGCCCCCGGAATCGCATCGGCGGTCTGCCGGAACATCTCCGTGGGCCACAGGTGATCCCGTGCCCCCCATACCACCAGCACGGGCACCGCCACCCGGTGCAAGCGGTCGTGGACATCGAAGGCATCCTCGGCCAGCAGCATCGCCTTCATGTCCGAGTGATCCGCCGGCGGCCTGTCGAACCGGCCCGCGATCCACAGCGGTACGACGAGGAGCCCGCGCAGCAGCGGGTCGCGGGTGATGGCCGGGGCAGCCCGGTGCATGGCCGACCTGCCACGCTCCGCCGCCGCGAGCATGTCACGGTGGAACCGCCGCCCCACCGGTCCCAGCGCATGGGCGGCGCCCGCCAGCACCAGCCGGCTGATCACCCCCGTCGGGTGGTCGACCGCCAGCTGCAACGCGACGGAACCGCCCGTGCCGTGCGCCACGACGGGCACGGGCCGTCCGAATTGCTCGCGCAGGGCGGCCGCATGCTCGCCGGCTATCTCGCCCATGGTCGTACCCGGCACCATGCCCGGCCGCCGATTCGTCCAGAAAACCCGGTACCCGGCGGAGACGAAAGGCCTCACCAATCGCGCGGCGGCAACCCGTTGGGCACCGGGACGCGGCACCGTGTGCGTCATCGTGAAATCCGAGAGGTACACCAATGGCGTGCCCGTTCCGAACGCCAGGTAGGGAAGTCCGGTGCTGAAGAACCCCTGCTCCATCGGCATGTTCACGAACACACCCTCCATGGGCTGACGGCGACGAGAAGGCTAGAGTGCATTTCGTTCCCGACAGAAAACTTAGCCACAGGTCACCTCTGGAAAGGAACCGGGAGTGCTGCACACCGACTTACTGGGGCCGCTGCCGGAGCTGTTGCACAAGGGCGACACGACCGCGCCCACCCGGGTGCGCACCCCCACCGGTGACGACCTGTGGCTGGTGAGCGATTACGCGCTGGCGCGCACCGTCCTGACCGATCCGCGCTTCAGCCGGGCCGCGGCCGCCGCGCCGCACGCCCCCAGGCTCAACACGGCCAGCCCCTCCCCGTCCTCGATCATGAGCATGGACGGCCACGACCACGCCCGCCTGCGGCGCGTCACCGCGGCCGCCTTCACCACCGGCAAGGTCGCCCGCCTGGCACCCATGGTGCAGGAGGTGAGCGACGGCCTCCTGGCGGACATGGCCCACCAGGGCCCGCCGGCCGACCTCGTCACCGCCTTCGCCGCCCCCCTGCCCGTCGCCGTGCTCGGCGCCCTGCTCGGCGTCCCGCCGGCCGACCGGCCCGTCTTCGACGCCTCGGTGGAAGTCCTCTTCGACATCACCGCCAGCAGCGACGAGCAGAAGGCCCGCCACCGCCTCCTGCTCGTCGACTACATGGCCGCGCTCATCGACCGCAAGCGCCGCAGTACGGACGACGACCTGCTCACCGAGCTCATCCGCGCCCACGACGACGGCGTGCTGTCCCGGGCCGAACTCGTCAGCCTGGGCCTGGCCCTGCTCACGGCCGGGTACGAGACGACCGTCGGCCAGATCGCGCTGGCCGCCCTCGCCGTCCTCCAGGGCGTCCTGCCCCCCTCCGCCCTCACCGACCCGACCCGGGCCGAGGGCACCGTCGAGGAACTCCTGCGCACCACCCCCTCGACCCCGCTCAGCTTCCCCCGCGTCGCCACCGAGGACGTCGACCTGGCCGGCGTCGTCGTCCGCGCCGGCGAGGGCGTCGTCGTCTCCCTCCTGCACGGCAACCGCGACGCCGCCGTCTTCGCCGAACCCGACGCGATCCGCCCCGGCAGAACCACCCCCCACCTCGCCTTCGGCCACGGCATCCACCGCTGCCTGGGCGCCCCCCTGGCCCGCCTGCAGATCCGCACCGCCCTCGCCGGGCTCTTCACCCGCTTCCCGGCCCTGACCCCCGCCGCCACCCCCGGCGAAGCGGTGGTGTGGAAGGACGGCCTCGTCACCCGCGGCCTGGCACGGCTCGTCGTCACCTGGTGACCACCGCACCGGTGGGACGGCGCCCGGGCCCACCGCTCCCCACGCAGCAGTCGAGCAAAGGAGCTGAACGCCCCATGGCCGCACACCGCACCGGTGACAGCACCGAAGCACAGCAACCGGCCACGGAGGCGACGGCCGGCGGCGTCGCCGCCGGGGACGAGACGGCCGAGCCCATCGCCGTCGTCGGGCTGTCCTGCCGCTTCCCCGGCGCGGCCTCGCCGGCCGCGTTCTGGCGCCTGCTGTGCGACGGCACCTCCGCGGTCACCGACCTCGCCGGCACCGGCCGGCGCGAGGGCCGCCTCGCCGGCGCCGACCTCTTCGACGCCGACTTCTTCGGCATCTCGCCCCGCGAGGCCGACGCCATGGACCCCCAGCAGCGGATCGTCCTCGAACTGAGCTGGGAGGCCCTGGAGGACGCCGGCGTGCTCCCCGCCCGCCTGCGCGGCACCAGGACCGGCGTCTTCATCGGAGCCGCCTCCCACGACTACGCCTTCGTCCTGCACCGCGACGGCGCCGCACCGCCCACCCACCACGCCACCCCGGGCACCCAGCGCAGCCTCATCGCGGGCCGCGTCTCCCACGCCCTGGACCTGCGCGGCCCCAGCGCGACCCTCGACACCGGCCAGTCCTCCTCCCTGACCGCCGTGCACGCCGCCTGCGCCGCCCTGCACGCCGGGGAGAGCGAGCTGGCGCTCGCCGGCGGCGTCCACCTCAACCTCGCCGAGCAGAGCGCCCGCCTCGCCGAAACCTCCGGCGCGCTGTCCCCCGACGGCCACTGCCGCACCTTCGACGCCCGCGCCAACGGCTACGTCCGCGGCGAGGGCGCCGGCCTCGTCGTCCTCAAACCCCTCTCCCGCGCGCTCGCCGACGGCGACCGCGTCTACGCGGTGATCGCCGGCAGCGCCGTCACCCACGGCGGCCGGAGCGACGGCCCGACCGTCCCCAGCGCCCCCGCCCAGGCCGCCGCGGTGCGCGGCGCCTGCGACCGGGCCGGCATCGCCCCGGCCGACGTCCAGTACGTCGAACTGCACGGCACCGGAACCACCGTGGGCGACCCCGTCGAAGCCACCGCCCTCGGCAACGCCCTCGGCGCCGGCCGGCCCGCCGGGGACCCGCTGCGCGTCGGCTCCGTCAAACCCGGCATCGGCCACCTGGAGGCCGCGGCGGGCATCGCCGGCCTGATCAAGGTCGCCCTGGCCGTCGCCCACGACGCCCTGCCGCCGACCCTGAACTTCACCGCACCCGGCCCCGCCATCGACCTCGACGCCCTGGGCCTGCGCGTCCAGACCGCCCTCACCCCCTGGCCCCGCCCCGGGCACCGCAAGGTGGCGGGCGTCTCGTCGTTCGGCATGGGCGGCACCAACTGCCACGTCGTGCTCTGCGCACCCCCGGCCGCCGCGCGCCGGTACGCGTCCGCGGACCCGGACGAGGCGGAAACACCGGCTGCACCGGGCGGGCTGCCCTGGGTGCTGTCCGCCCGCAGCGAGGCAGCGCTGCGGGCCCAGGCCCGGCGCCTGCACCGGCACCTCGAACAGCACCCGGCCCTGCGCCCCGCCGACGCCGCCTACTCCCTCGCCGCCACCCGTACCTCCTTCCCGCACCGGGCCGTACTCCCGGCCGCGGCCGGGAGGGAGGAGGCCCTGGCCGGCCTGGCCGGCATCGCAAGCGGCCGGACGCCGTCCACGGCAGTCACAGGAGTGGTGCGGGACACCAGGGACGTCGTCCTCGTGCTACCCGACGGCGAGGACGAGACCTGGGCGGACCGGGCACACGAACTGTTCGGGGACGTCGAGGCGTTCCGCATCCGCAGGGAGGAATGCGCGCAGGCCTTCGCACCCGCCGCACCACCCCGGCGCTTCTCGCTGCTGGTCGCTGTCGCGGCCGTGTGGGCGGCGTACGGCATCGAACCCGCCGCAGTCGTCGGCGCCCCGCACGACGCGGCGGCGGCCGCAGTCGTCACCGGCACGCTGCCCCTGACCGAGGCGGCACGCCTCCTCACCGAGGGGGAGGCGGTGGATGCCCGGATCACGCCCCCCGAAGGCGTGGACGACCTGCCCGCGAACGCGCTCCTGACCGACATCACCGCCGCCGATGCGCCCTGCCTCCTGACAGCACTGGCACGGCTCCACGTCGCCGGAGCGGACGTCGACTGGACGGCGGCCTTCCCCGAGGGCTCCGCGAGGGTGACCGACCTCCCCACGTACGCCTTCCAGCGCACCCGCCACTGGTGGCCCACCGCCGACGCCCCCGACCACCGCGCCCCGGACCGCCCCGCCCACCCCCGTACCGGACGCCGCCTGGTGCTCGCCACGGTCGCGGACGTCCTCGGTCGCAGCACGTTCGACGCACAGGCGTCCTTCCGGGACCTGGGCCTGGATTCGCTGATGGGGGTGGAGCTGCGGAATCGGCTGTCGGCGGAGACGGGTGTGGCATTGCCGTCGACTGTCGTCTTCGACTATCCGACGCCCGACGCGCTGGCGGGACATGTGGAGTCGCTGACAGGAATTCCCGGCGCCTCGGAAAAGAGCGACGAACAGCCTGCCATTTCCCGGGATGTGCTGGTTGATGATCCGGTGGTGGTTGTGGGTATGGGGTGTCGTTTTCCGGGTGGGGTGGTGTCGCCGGAGGGTTTGTGGGGTGTGGTGGGGGGTGGGTTGG